>JAZSLC010000024.1:0-10363 GCA_045535175.1 Faecousia sp.
AATACTATCTCATGGCAGCATAATAAAACCTCAGAAAATGGCGGGACGATGCGTCCTGACATTTCCTGAGGTTCCACGGCACCGCAGTGCCGTGCATCTCAAATAATGACTTCCGGTAACCAAACCGGCTACCGGAAGTGCAAAAAATCTTCTTTTATTTCACTGTCCACTTGACGGGGAGCAGTTCACTTCGGTGGCGGGCTTTTTGTTTGCCGCGGGGTAGATATTCCGGATACAGTATGCTATACTGATAAAAAAGGCCAGGAGGAATGAGGATGAAAAGACGCACAACGTGGTGGATTGTCATTTGTGTGGTTGCGGCGGTGCTGATCGGTGCATGGATTTGGCTGCAGAATACCTATTTGCTGCTGGATGGCCACCTTCTTCGGCGGGATGCAGAAGAGGTGGTGCTCAGTGGCAATCAGATTCCCCATGAGAAGCTACTGAAAAAACTGAGAAACCCCAAGGTGTTTGACCTGCGGCAGATGGAAGCGGAGACGGCGGACTTCGATGCCCTGCGGCAGCTGTTTCCCCAGGCGGAGATTCTGTGGCTGGTGCCCCTGGATGGGGAACGTGTAGCGCCTGATGCGAAGGAGATCCGGCTGAAAACCCTGGAGCAAAAACACCTGGAGCTCCTTTCTTATCTGAATGGACCTCAGGTCATTGTCATTGACCGGTGTGAGAATTATGACTTGCTTCCGGAACTGAAATCCCGGTATCCGGAGGCTGAGATTCGATACAACCTTTTGGTGGGGGGAAACACTGTTCCCATGGATGCGGTGCAGCTGTCCATTCAGGACCCGGATCCGGAGAAAGTGAAGGCCATCTCCTGCCTGCCTGAGCTGAAACAGGTGGTACTGCTGGGGGCCTTGCCGGAAAAAGAGCAGATTTATGAGTGGATGTGTGCCTATCCCCAGGTGGTGTTCGAGTGGAAGCTGGACCTTTTTGGAAACGGCGTGTTTACTACCGATACGGATTTGATCCTCTCAGGCAATTCTGTCCGGATGGAAGAACTGACCGGGCAGATGAAATACTTCTATCACCTGAAGAGCATCCGGTTGGAGTCCTGTGACGATTATGCTGCATTGCTTGAGCTTCGGCAGCAGCTTCCGCAGGTGCTGTTTTCCTACGATGTTTCGTTGGGAGGAAAGAAGGTTTCCAACGACGTTCAAACCCTGGCCCTGAAGGATGCGGATCTGAAAGCCCTGGAGGAAGCACTGCCCCACCTGACCCAGCTGACCCAGGTGCAGTTTACCGGCACCGTGCCGGATTATGAGGAGATATACCGACTCATGGGCCGGTATCCCCAGGTTTTGTTCCAATGGGACCTGAAGGTCTGCGGCGTGAAGGCCAATACCCTGGATACCAAACTGGTCCTCTCCGGGATCCGCATGGAAAGCACCCAGCAGGTGGAGGAAAGCCTGAAGTACTTCCCCAATCTGGAGCGGGTGGAGATGTGCAACTGCGGCATCCCCAGTGCGCAGATGGAGGTTCTGACCCAGAAATTCCCCAAAACCCGGTTCGTCTGGACCATCAAGGTGGGTGAGGGCTATATTCGCACCGACATCAAGGCATTTATTCCCTACAAACTGGGCCATGACATCAATAATCCCCTGCGGGATGAAGATTGCACCGAGCTGAAATACTGCGTGGATCTGGTGTGTTTGGATTTGGGGCATATGCGGATGCGGGACATTTCCTTCCTGCAGTATATGCCCAAGATGCAATATCTGGTGCTGGGAGATACCCCGGTGCGGGATTTCTCCCCTTTGAAGTACCTGACGGAACTGGTGTATCTGGAAATCTTCAATACCCGGTTTGTGGAACACGAGCTGTTGTTGGGAATGACAAAGCTGGAGGACCTGAACATCGGCTACACCCCCGCCAATGAGGTGGAGGCCCTGAAGCAGATGACCTGGCTGGAGCGCCTGTGGGTACCCGGAACCACCATGTCCCGGGCCACCTATGACGATCTGGTGAAGGCTCTGCCCAACACCCAGGTGGTGCGCTATGTGGAACATTCCACTGCCGGCGGCTGGCGCAATAACGACAACTACCGGGCCATGCGGGACCTGCTTGGTATGTTTTATATGGACTGATGAAAAAACCGTGGACACGATGGTGTCCACGGTTTTGCATTAAAGGAAGAGCTGAATGGCCTGTACTGCCAGTACCGTGCCGCAGGCGGCCGCTGCAACGGTCAGCAGGGATCGGTTCATCAGAGCAAGAAACACGGCCACGGCGAAGCCTGCGACGGCAGAGAGCCGGTCGCCGGTGGCGTAGAAGATGGCGGGAACCGTCATCACGCTGAGAACGGCGTAAGGAATGTAGTGGAGAAACGACAGAACAAACCGGTTTTTGATGCGGCCCTTCACCAGAATCAAAGGCACAGCCCGGACAAGATACGTGATGCCGGCGGTGACCGCCAGATAGAGCCAGAAGGAAGTCTCAGGCATGATCGTCCACCTCCTGATCAATGGGGGCCAGGGCAGCCATAAGGGCGCTGGCAATGACGGCGCAGAGGATGATGGTGAAGCCGCTGGGAATCTGCTGCAGCGCGGGTACAAAGTAGAAAAGGCAGCTCAGGGCCACGGCAATGGCCACGCAGATGGCGGTGGGGCGGCTCTTTTTGGCCTCCGGCACCACGATGGCAATGAACATTCCGTAAATGGCCACGCCCAGGGAGGAGGTGACCAGAGTCGGCAGCAGGTTACCGGCCACGGCCCCCAGAAGGGTGCCGGTACTCCAGCCCAGCCAGGGCATCAGCATCAGGCCGTACATATAAGCCCTGCCCACGGACCCTTTTTGGGAGGATGCCACGGCGAATACCTCGTCGGTGTTGACGAAGGCGATGGCAAACCGGTCCAGGAACCGGACGGTTTTATCGAATTTTTGGGAAAGGGAAATGGACATCAGACTATAGCGCATATTGATCACCAACTGGCTGATGGCCAGCTCCACCAATCCGCCGCCGCCGGCAATGATGGGCACCGCCGCCAGCTGTCCGGCGGAGGTTACGCAGGTCATGGAAATCAGCAGCGTCTGAAATACCGACAGCCCGCTCTCCACGGCAAAAATGCCAAATGCGAAGGCCACGGAAACGTACCCCAGACAAATGGGGATGCCGCCGTAAATGCCTTGTAAAAATCCGTTCTTTTTCAAAAATATCACATACCTAAACAGAAGATGGTACTAATAATAGCACTCTTTCGACTTTGGCGCAAGGCTTGAAATAGACAAAAACCGGGAAAGAACCCCGGTTTTCTTTGTCTAAAGAGGGCATCAGCCGGCGATCTGCTGAAAGAGCATGAGAATCAGCGGAATGGTCAGACAGGAGAGAATATGGGATACCAGGGCCATGCCGGAAGCGACTCTGGTGTCTTTTCCCAGAGCGCTGGGGATGATGATGGTGTTAAGTCCCAGGGGCATGGCCAGGGAACAGACGGCGCAAATGGCGAAAGTCCCCGGCAGGGGCAGCACCAGCATGGCTCCCAGAAACAGCAGGGGCAGCACCAGCAGCCGCAGTGCGGTGACCAAATATACACCCTTGATGCTCAGAACCTCTTTCAGGTTGAACTGGGCGATGGTCATGCCCGTCAGCAGCATGGCAATGGGGGACATACAGCTGCCTGCGGTGTCCACAGCCTGCTGCAAAAATGCGGGGATGGGAACGTTCAGCAGGCCCAGGCACATACCCGCAATGGTGCAGATGAACATGGGATTGACAAAGCTTTTCAGCCTGGCAGCCAGGCCCGGTTTGGAGCTGCTGTCCATCAGCAAAATGGGCACGCCCCACAGGTAGATCAGGGACCAAAGGGGCAGGGTGAAAATCAGGTATTCCAGGAACACATCGGGGAACAGAGCGCTTACCACGGCGTTGCCCATAAAGCCGAAGTTGGAGAAGCAAAGGCCATATGTATAGATCTTCCGTTCATAGGCATCCTTGCTGCAAAACTTCACCAGCACCAGAGAGACACCGATGGCAATCAGCCCCAGGGCCAAACTGCCCAGCAGCAGCTGCCACGCCGATTCCAGTTTTTCTGCGGTGAAGTTGCCCATGAAGGTTCCCAGCACCAGGGCCGGAATGAACAGGTAGTTTTCCAGTTTGGAAAGCACGGCCTGGGCGTTGCCCGGTACCAATTTACAACGGGACAAAAGATAGCCCGCCGCGATGAAGGAGAACAAAAAGGCGGTTTGGCTGAGGGTTGCGGTAAAAACAGTCATGGTGTTACCTCCGTGATCACAGGTATACCTTCCCACTCTTCAGCAGGCTCGATGCCCATGATTTTGGCGATGGTGGGGGCAATATCCAAAATACTGCCGCCGGAAAACCGCTTGCCGGCTTCGAAGTGCTTTCCGAAATAGAACATGGGGATGGTGGTATCTTCAGGAAAATCGGTTCCGTGCATACGGTCATGGCCGCCGTGGTCAGCAGTTACGATCACCGTATATCGGTCGCCGCACCGGTCTATGACCCGACGGATATTCTCCACTGCAATCCGGATCCGGTTCAGATATTCCGCACTCATCCAGCCGTGATCGTGTCCGCCCTTTTCATCGGTTTCCACCAGATAAAGAAACACAAAATCCGGTTCACTTTCGGAGATTTGTGCCAAAGCACGGTCGGTTAGTACCGTGTCAGAGCTGTCCACGGACCGGCGGGCGTTCATATATTCCGCATAGGTGAGGGTGGCCGGGCTGGCCACATCCCGCAGCTGTCCCCAGCCGTAGTACATGGCACAAATCCTTTTGGCGTTGTGAAGCTGCTCAAACAACCCGTTGATGGGACGGGCCATGGGCTGATATACGTTGGTGGTAATGCCATGGCGCTGGGGGGTAACACTGTGAAACAGGGACATATGGCAGGGGAGAGTGACGGAAGGCAGGACGGTTTTGCCGTCCAGTGTGTAATAGGAATGCGCCATCATTTCTTCTATGTAGGGATGAGCGCAGTTCAAAAAACCGTCCGGGCGCATTCCGTCTACGGAAATCAGAATTACTTTATTCATAAGAAACTCCTTATTTCTTTTTGTAGCGCATATCCGCCAGAACTTCGTTGCGCTCGTCCATGTGCCGGCGAAGCTGGCTGTAATTGCGGGCAGCCAGAGACATCATCAGCGCATCCACGATGCACATATGGGCGATTCTTGCGGAAACGGCTTCCACGGGGTAGTTTTTGTCGTCGGAAAAGGCGACGATCCGGTAATCGCTTTCCTCGGCCAGCCGGCTGTGGGCGAAGCTGGTGATGGTTACGGCGGCGGCTCCGGCCTTTTTGGCCCGCCGCAGGGCGTCCACGGTGGCTTTGGTGTTGCCGCTGTGGGAAATGCCCAGGGCCACATCACCGGGCTTCAGGTTGGCGGCGGTGACGTTCATAAACAGAATGTCGGTACAGGCAGAAGTGGGCAGGCCCAGCTGGGCAAACCGGTACTGTGCGTCCGTTGCGATGACAGAAGAGGTGCCCACGCCGAAAAAGACGATGCGGTTTGCCTGTTCCAGCAGGGACAGGATGGCCTCAATTTGGGAAAAATCCGTCATGGACAGGGTGTCTTCCAGGGTCCGGATGCCCGATGCGAAGACCTTGCTGAAAACCGCGGTGGGCTTGTCACCCTCCCGTACGGGCAGCATATCGGTGGAAGGGGACTTTTCTCCCAAATCGGCAGAAAGGGCAATTTTGAAATCGGCAAAGCCCTTGGCACCCACGCTTTTGCAGAACCGCACCACCGCAGAAGGGACGGTGCCGGATGATTGCGCCAGTGCATGAACGGTCATCTTGAGCACCGCACCGGGGGCGGCAAGGACCCTGTCGGCGATCTTCTTTTCGGTCAGGGTCAATCGGTCGTAGCAGTTGTGGATCTGAGAAATCATAGGCGTCCTCCGTGGAGAAATTAATTCTGATATAGCATATTCTTCTGGAAATAAATTCTACACCCGCCCGAAGAAAAAGTCAAGTGGAGTTTTGCCATCACGCAAAAACCCCACCGGCAGCAGCCGGTGGGGCAGGGGATTCAGGGAAGATATTCCGTAAGAACCAAAGAGCCGTTTCGTCCGCTGATTGTAACGGTATAGCGGCGGACGATGCCTTCGGAGTCGGTAAACCGGATCCCATAGGTGGTCAAATCTCCGGGGAAGGAAACTTCCACCACCAGAGGCTTCTCCGGATCCAGCCGATCCATCTGATAAAGCAGTTCCCGGACCTGGAATCCCGCTTCTGTGTAGTCCAGGGCGGTAAAAGCAACATCCCGCAAGGGCTCTTGAGCCCGGAAGGCGATGGATACTGCGTATTCGGATGAGTCTGCCTTGCAGTGGTGGTAATTGCCGCTGTCCAGCAAGGTCTGATCCGCGTAATTGGCGGAGATGGGAGTCTGATTGGGGGACCGGATTTCGGTCAGGTTGATCCAGCCAATACCGGATTTCAGCTTGCCCCAGAGGTTGCCTTCTGCGTCTTCCGCTTCTTCCACCACCGTGTATACGCCCGCCAGTTCCACGGTCCCCACAAAGCTGTAATCGTAGCCGGGGCCGCTGAAAATGGATTGATCCGCCCGGGGAACGGTTAGCAGATAGGGCACCTCCTGGGTAGCCTGGGTGGCCTCAGGGGGAACCGTTTCCGTGGGAGCGGTGGTGGGGCTCTCGGTGGGAGCGGTGGTTACGCCTGCCGTAGGCTGCGAACTGGGCGGCACCGTGACCGGGCCGGTGGTTTCCGGGAAATAAGAACTCCGGCAGCCTGCCAGGAGACAAAGGATCATCAGAAGACAGACAGTAAGAAAGCCAATCTTTTTCATGGTATTCCCCCTTTTTCTTTATCATATCATGTTCGGGTAAAAATGCAAGAAAAAGGAGCAGGCCAGGGCCTGCCCGGGGGTTATTGGATGGTGTAGCCGGCCAAAGAGGCCACAAGGGATTGCATTTCCTTTTGGCTGTGGGCACTTTGTGCTTTGCTGAGAATGTCCCGTTTTTCTTCCGGGGACATGGCAGAATAAGCGTTCAGGGCACGGGGGTTCATGGACAGGGCCATGCCGAAACCGACGGGCACTTTGTAGTAATCCATGGCGATTGCTCCTTTCCTGTGGGAATCACTCATATTATGGATTATCCTTGCTGTTTTATGCGTTTTTTCGGTAAAATGCAGGTTTTTACATTGGGATTCTTTTTGAAAAAAGAGTAAAAGCCTCCGGAGATGAACCGGAGGCTTTGTGTTACCGTTTTACGACCTGGGAGATCAGATTGTAATCGTTGGTCAGGATGGTGTCGATGCCCATTTCGAGAAAACGCTTGGTTTCTTCCGGGTCATCGGACCAGAACACGTTGCAAAGGATGCCGTGTTCGTGGGCCTTTTTGACGGTTTCTTCGTTGAAGTAGGGCTTGTACAGCTGGATTTTGTAGGCATTCAGGGCGATGGCCCGGTCCACCATGGACATGGGATCCTTGTTCCGGTCCCAACCTACGCAGCAGGGAATGTCCGGGGCGTATTCCATCACCTGCCGGATGATCCGGTCATTGGTGGTCATGAAGTAAACGTGCTGCTGGGCATCGTATTTGCGGATCAGGTGGACAATCTGCTGGATCATGGGGTCCGGGAAGTCGTTGTCCCAGATCTTCACATGGATGTTCATAATCACCCGTCCGGCAAAGCGCTGCAAAATCTCCTCAAAGGTGGGGATTTTTAGGCCCCGGAACTTTTCGCCCCGTTTGGCACCGAAATCCAGCTCCAGAAGCTGGGCGTAGCTGTGCTCATAAATTTTTCCGTGGCCGTTGCTGACCCGGTCCAGTGTGCTGTCGTGGCAGGATACCAGAACGCCGTCGGTGGTGTTCCAGAGGTCAAACTCGATCTCCTCGGCACCCATGGCAACGGCGGCGCCGAAGGCCGGCATACTGTTCTCCGGAGCCACGGTGTTGAAGCCTCTGTGGGCGCAGACCCGGGGGTATTTCAGTTCCCGGTCACCGGGAATCACGGAGGGGCCGGCGTTACGGTACTGCCAGGGTCTTCTGCCCCGGTCGATGTATGCATGGTGGGGTGCATCGGGATTGCCGAAGCCGGCGGGCTTCAGGTGCTTTTTGTGGGGATCGAACTCGGCACAGGTCATGCCGAATTTGCCTTCCATATTGGCCAGCACCTTTCCCTCCGGGGATACTGCCATGGAGGCACCGCAGACGGTGGAATTTTCATCGAAGCTCACCGAGGAGCGCAGCACGTAGGCGTTGGTGTTGTATGCCAAAAAGCGGCACATGGTTTCGATGGCATCGTGGCTGTCGCTGCGCTGCAGGGAGCAGCCGATGATGATGTCTACATTTTGCTGGGCAATACGGGGGAAGGCCTCGTAGAAATAGAAGTCGTAGCAGGTGAGGAAGCCGTAGCGGATGCCGTCCAGCTCCAGGGTGAAGGGGTCCTCAGGGGTGAGGGTGTAGTCGCTGTCCAGGCCCATGTTCAGCTCCAGCGGGGGCAGGTGCTTTTTGAAATACTTGCCGGCCAGGGCGCCGGTCCGGTCGAAGCAGTAGGTGGTGTTGCGCCAGCCGGTTTCTTCCCGGGACAGGGCGTTGACAAATACGTGGGCTCCGCACCGCTTTGCGGTGGCGGCACACTTTTCCAGCAGGGGAGCGATGTACTTGTTGTGATAGAAAAGGGTTTCTTCCAATGTGGCGGTTGCGCAGGGGACATCGCTGTACTCCGGCAGCACAATGAGGTCGGCATCCTCGCTGCACCGGTCCAGCAGACGCAGCTTGTATTCAAAAAATGCGTCGCAGTGGCCGGTATCTCTGGAATAGGGGGGCTGAATCAGATATGCTTTCATGGCCTTACTCCTTTTCGGTATGGATATTATTAACATAGCATATCAAAATCCGGATGTAAAATATAAAAAACAGTGGCCTTGCCATATCAAAAGATATATGGTAAGATGAAAAAGAGGTGATGGCTATGAATTTGCGGCAGCTGCAGTATTTTTGCGATGCGGCACAAACGGAGAATCTGGCGCAGGCGGCCCAGAAGAATATGGTTCCGCCTTCGGCGGTTTCGGTGTCTATCAAGCGGCTGGAGGAGGAACTGGGGGTGGCCCTTTTTGACCGGACCTCCAACAGCATCAAACTGAGCCCCAAGGGCCGGCTGTTTGCCGAAGAGATTCAGGGGGCATTGGGTCAGATTTCTGACGCCGTCCGAAAAGTTTCCGAAGCAGCCGAACCGGCACCCCAAATCAGGGTCCTGATCCGGGCGAGGCCCAAATGGCTCACGGAGCTGATTGCCGAGTACAAAGAGAGCCATCCCCAGGTGGGCTTTGTGATCTCCAACGATTACGCAATCACCGATTTTGACGGCTTCGATGTGATCATTGACGAGGATGCCAAGGGGTACAGGCATTGGGAGCGCTTTTTGCTGAGCACCGAGATCATCTGTGTCAAGGCCGCGTCCAACAGCCCCCTGGCCCATAAAACCCTGACCTTCCGGGACCTGAAAGATCAGGTTTTTATCCTGCCCAGCGCCGGAAACGGGATGCGAAACCTCTATGAGCGGACCTGCCAGAAGCATGGGATCACGGCCAATGTGGCCATCGAATGCAACGACCGCCAGTGCCTGCAGTACTATGTGCAGGCCAATATGGGCCTGACGCTGGGGGCCTACCGGGCATTGGAGGACCATACCCAAACCAATATGTCCGCCCTGCGGGTGACGGATTTCAACGAAACCCAGTCGGTATATGTATTCTACCGGGAAAACGGGACCGTCAAGGCCTTTTGCGATTTCCTGTATTCGAAGCGGTATCTGTAAATCAGAATGTGTTCTTCCGAATGGAAAAAGCCTCCGGAGAATTCCGGAGGCTGAAGGGGTTTAGAAATTCAATATGCCCTTGTTTTTCAGCAAGGCCAGTACGAGGCCCAGAATGAGGGCAATGAGGATGATGATAATCCGCTGCTTCAGAACACCGCTTCCGTCTGCGGCCCGCTCTTCGTCCAGCCAGTATCGGTTCAGACCGACCCTTTTCACGATTTCCATGCTGAGCATTTTGTGCATCCGATCCCGGTCGATCATGGATTCGCCCTCCGGAAAAAGCTGATCCCGGGTCACAGCATTCTCTTCGGACAGTGCGTTCAGTTTCCGAAAGCGGTCGTAGTATTTCTTAAAAGCGCTGTCCAGCATATCCTGGTATGCCATGGTATGTTCCTCCTTTGAAGGCCTGGATGATTCCGGCCGGGGGTGCCCCCCGATGCCTCTTGTGTCTATCATATCACAGGTCAGGGCGTTTGGCAACAAAAAGGGGGTGGCCTGATCAGGGCGGATGGCGCTTTTGTTTGGCTGGTATTGAAATCATGGTGTCTGTATTGTATAATGAGCAAAAAGCCGGAAGTTGTCTGGTTCTGTCGCTTTTCGGAAAAC
>JAZSLC010000025.1:0-9368 GCA_045535175.1 Faecousia sp.
GGTAAAGAATTCCATTTCGCGGCCCAGCTTGTTGTGGTCACGCTTCAGAGCTTCTTCCTGCTTCTTCAGGTACTCGTCCAGTTCGTCTTTGCTGGGGAAGCCGATGCCATAGATGCGCTGCAGCATCTTGCGGTTGCTGTCGCCCCGCCAGTAGGCGCCGCAGGACTTGGTCAGCTTGAAGCCATTGTGGCGGACACGGCCGGTGTGGTCCAGATGGGGGCCGGCACACAGGTCGGTAAACTCGCCCTGGGTGTAGAAGCTGATGACCGCATCCTCAGGCAGGTCCTGAATCAGCTCTACCTTGTAGGGCTCGTTCAGGGATTCCATGTAGGCAATCGCCTCGGCACGGGGCTTTTCGCTGCGCTCCAGACGCAGGCGCTCCTTGCAGATCTTCTTCATCTCGGCTTCGATCTTGCTCAGGTGCTCGGGAGTGAAGGAGAAGGGTGCATCAAAGTCATAGTACCAGCCCTCGTCGATGGCGGGGCCGATGGCCAGCTGCACCTCGGGCCACAGCCGCTTCACGGCCTGGGCCATGATGTGGGAGCAGGTGTGCCAGAAGGTCTTGCGGTAGGCAGGGTTTTCAAAGGTGTACAAATTTTCTTCGGACATAATAATTCCTCCTTTTTGATTGCGGGGAGGGCACAAAAAATCCCACCCCTGACAAGAATCAGGGGTGGGATACAAAAAACTCATATTCCACGGTTCCACCCTGGTTGCGGACAAAGTCCGCCACTCATTGACGCAGTAACGGGCGCACCCGGTCCGCCATTTCCGACGGACGGCTCGGAAGTGGTATCGGTTTCCCGGATTCAGGACCCTTGCACCAGATGGACCCCTCTCTGAGAATCGAAACGGAAACCGCATGTCTTCGTCACAGCCTGTATGGAGAGAATTTATCACATTCGGACCAAAATGTCAACCCCAGTGGAGGAAATCCTTCAAAATCGGTCGTCATAACAACCTGTAACCATAACAGTATTTCAGGGTTACATAATTCGATAGATTATGTAACCCAATGTAACTTTTTCGCCAATAAGTTACCGTTTCTCCGGTTTTTACGGGTAATTCGCACCGTGTTTTCCGTATATTTTGAATGCAAGTTTACATAAATTTATTTACGACTTTTGGCGAAAAGTTGGCTATTTTAGGAGTTTGCAGGAAAAGACTTGACTTTTCTTAAATTTTTGTTATAATGATCCCGAAATCGCATACAAATATGTGATTTGTAATAAATTGTTACTATCAGTTTCCAATTCAGGACCTGAATTCCAACACTCAGGAAAGGAGGTATCTTTCTTGCGTAAAATGAAGTCCCTTTTCAAAAGAAGCAGAGCGCTGTGGATGGCCATTTTGTCCGTAGTCGTGGTCTGTACCCTGCTGCTCCTGTCTCAGACAGCTTTCGCACTGAATACTTATGTGATTACCGATGGCGACCGGGTTATGATTGTAACGTCCTCCGCCACGGACCCGGCTGAAATTCTGAACGAAGCCGGACTCCGGCTTGGTGAGGATGATACCTACACCACCCTTCCCGGCATTGGCCTTTCCGAAATCACCATCCGCCGCAGCGGAATGTCCGTCACCATCGACAACCGGGGCGAGATCCTGGAAGTCAACACCAGACACGAAACCGTGGGCGAGCTGCTGGCCTGGCTGAATATCAGCTACGGCTCCGGCATCACCGTCTCCGAAGATCCCGGCGCTGCCGTTTATGACGGCATGGTGCTGACCATCTCCGGCTCCGTCCATCGCCAGCAGACCTACACTCTGGCCCTCCCCTACGAAACCACCTACTGCAACGACCCTTCCCTGCCCCTGGGCACCGAGGATGTGATCACCGAAGGCCGTGACGGTCAGCTGCGCTGCACCGCCGATGTAGTCTACGAAAACGGCACCGAAGTGAGCCGCACCATTATAAACCGCACCGTGGTGGAAGCTCCCGTAAACCAGATCATCGCTGTGGGCACCGGCGCTCCCGCCACCCAGGCCGGTCAGGTCATCATTCAGGACGGTCAGATCATCCTTCCCACCGGCGAAGTCCTCACCTACACCGGCACCATGGAAGTGGAAGCCACCGCCTACAGCCACTTCGACGAAGGCTGTGACATGATCACCGCCACCCTGACCACCGTGGGCATGGGCACCGTGGCTGTGGATCCCAGAATGATCCCCTACGGCACCCGGATGTTCATCATCTCCAACGACGGTCAGTACATCTACGGCATCGGCACCGCAGAAGACTGCGGCGGCGCCATCAAGGGCAACCGGGTGGACCTGTACTACCCCACCCTGGCCGAGTGCTTCGCCTTCGGCAGAAGAGATTGCACCATTTTCTTCCTGGGCTAAAACCAAACATTGAAAAAAAGCCATTCTTCTGGTATACTGTCGGAAGAATGGCTTTTAATTTTTGCGGGAGGGTTCCCTATGATTGATGTAACCAATATTCATGTGATGAAACCGCTGCTGGCGGAGCACGGCTTCCACTTTTCCAAGGCCAAGGGCCAGAATTTCCTGATCGCCTCCTGGGTCCCCCAGCGGATCGCCCAGGACGCAGGGGTGGACGAAACCGCCGGTGTTCTGGAGATTGGCCCGGGCATCGGACCTCTGACCCAGCAGTTGTGCCTGCGGGCCGGCCGGGTCTGCGCGGTGGAGCTGGACCAGCGGCTGAAGCCCATCCTGGAACTGACGGTGGGCGAATTTCAGAATCTGGAGATCCTTTGGGACGATGTGCTGAATCAGGATGTGGCCGCCCTGGTAAAGGAACGATTCCCGGGTCTGCGGCCCATGGCCTGTGCCAACCTGCCCTACTATATTACCTCCCCCATCCTGTCGGCCCTGCTGGAAGCGGAATGCTTTGAATCCGTCACCGTCATGGTCCAAAAAGAGGTGGCCCAGCGCATCGCCGCCAGACCGGGCAGTGCCGATTACAGCGCCTTCACCGTCTTCTGCCAGTATTACGCCGAGCCGGAGCTTCTTTTTGACGTCCCCGCCGGCTGTTTCCTGCCCCAGCCCAAGGTCACCTCTGCGGTGATTCAGCTGCGCTGCCGCAAGACCCTGCCCTGGCAGATCGATGACAAGGAAATTTTCTTCCGCACCGTCCGGGCCAGCTTTTCCATGCGGCGCAAAAAGCTCCAGAACGGCCTGGCCTCCGGCTTCCCGGAACTGGGCAAGGCCGGTGCCGGGGAAGTGATCGCCGCCTGCGGCCTGCCGGAAAACGTCCGGGGCGAAACCCTGGGCATCCCGGAATTTACCCTGCTGGCCAACGAAATCGCAAGGAGGAAGCACCATGATTGAATTTCTGTTTCTGGATTTGGATGACACCATCCTGGACTTTCACCGGGCCGAACGGGTGGCCCTGTCCAAAACTTTGGTCCACTTCGGCATTGAGCCCACGGAGCACGTGCTGAATCGGTATCACCTGATCAACAAATCCTGCTGGGAGCGGCTGGAAAAAGGTGAGCTTACCCGGGATCAGGTATTGGTAGAGCGGTACCGGCTGCTGTTTTTGGAGCTGGGTCTTGCCTGCGACCCAGAGGCCGTCACCGCGCTGTACACGGAATACCTGGCCATCGGTCACTGGTTCATGCCCGGAGCAGAAGAAGCAGTGAAGCGACTCTCCGGAAAATACCGGCTCTTCCTGGCCAGCAACGGCACCGCTTCGGTTCAGGCCGGCCGCATGACCAGCGCCAATCTGTACCGGTTCTTTGAAAAAGCCTTTGTTTCCCAGGAAATCGGCTATAACAAGCCCTCTTTGGAGTATTTCCAGCGCTGTTTCGCCCAAATTCCCGACTTTGATCCCGAAAAGGCCATGATGGTGGGTGACAGCCTCACTTCTGACATTCAGGGCGGCATCAACGCCGGCATCAAGACCTGCTGGGTCAACCCTCACCACAAAACCGGCCACATCCGGCCCGATTACGAAATCGAGTCCCTGAGCCAGCTTTACGATCTTTTGGAGACGCTATGAGATACATTGATCTGGAAACTTACCCCCGCCGGAGCCACTACGAATTCTTCAAGGCCATGGCCTACCCCTATGTGGGCATGACCGCCAACGTGGATGTAACCAATATCCTCCGGGCCACCAAGGCCCTGGGCGGCGCTTCTTTCCTGGGCTGCCTTTGGGTGGCGGCCACTGCCGCCAATTCGGTGCCGGAGCTGCGCCAGCGGATCGTGGCGGACCAAATCGTGGAATACGACCACTGCAACACCGCCCACACGGTGGCCCTGCCGGACCGGACCTTCTGCAACTGCGCCACTGACTGCCGCAGAAGTTTTGAGGAGTTTCTCACCTACGGCCACGCCTGCCAGGAGGAGGCCAAGACCCGTCACGGCTTTGTGCAACCCGGGGAGGACGAAACCTCCCTGATCTTCCTGTCCTGTGTGCCCTGGGTGTCCTTCACCCAGGTGATCCAGCCAACCCCCATCCCCGCGGACTGTAATCCCCGGATCGTCTTCGGCAAATTCTTCCGGGAGGGAGAAAAAACAATGATGCCGCTGGCCATCCAGTGCAATCACGCACTGGTGGACGGGCGGCACATCGGTGACTTTTATGAAGCTTTTGAGGCCCTGGCAGCAACCCTGCCTTAAAGGCGAACGGGCACCGGTTCTCCGATGACCATGGAGTCCGGCGTCACCCGGCAATCCACCGCCAAAACCTCCACCCCTTCCCGGGCCGCTTCCCGCAGCGCTGCGGCAAAGGCCGGGTCGGTGGTTTCATTGGGATGAAGATACTCTACATCGGACATCTGAATCACAAACAGCACGTATGCCCCGCACCCCTCCCGGACCAGCCGGGTCAGATGGCGCAGATGACGTGCGCCCCGCTCCGTAGGGGCATCCGGGAAAGCGCAGATTCCCTCATTTTCCAGGGTGACCCCCTTGACCTCCAGGAAGCACTGCTTTCCGTCTT
Organism: Faecousia sp.; assembly: GCA_045535175.1. Classification (GTDB taxonomy): domain Bacteria; phylum Bacillota; class Clostridia; order Oscillospirales; family Oscillospiraceae; genus Faecousia. The sequence continues at coordinate 4,913 of JAZSLC010000025.1, forward strand.
TCCGGAAGGCAAAGTCGAACCGGGATTCCCCGTTTTTCACTTCGGCGCGCAGGTCCTGAATCTCCCCCAGGCCCCCTGCCAGCAGCCATTCCCGGGCCGCCACGTTGGGCGCCTGGGAGTCCATGTTAATGAGCCGCCGCCCTTTTCGTACGGTAATCAGGTCGTATTTGGTCTTTCTGGCCGGATTGTCGGAGACGGCGCACCAAACCTCCGCCCCCTCCGGCAGCAATTCCCGGCACCGGCCGGTGTTTTTCACATGGACCACTTCTTCCCGGCCCCGGATCGCCACATGGGCGATAAACCGGTTGGGCCGACCCAGAAAAACGCCGGGCACCATTTGTTTGTAGTTCATTTTCATCCCACCTTTTCCGCCATTTTACCACAACGCCAATCAGGAGGCAAGCATGAAAGCCAATTACCATACCCACACCCTTCGCTGCCACCATGCAGTTGGGGATATTGAAGACTATATCCTGGCCGCAAAGGAAGCCGGCACCCTTACCCTGGGCTTCTCGGAGCATACCCCCTATGTGTTCCCCGACGGCTTTCGCAGCAAGATCCGCCTGCAGCCGGAGGAATTTTCCGACTATACAGCCGATGTGCGAAAAGCCCGGGCCGCCCACCCGGATATGCAGATCCACCTGGGCCTGGAAGTGGAGTATTTCCCCAAACTGTTCCCGGACCTGATGGACCGGATCCGGGACGAAGGCATTGAATACATCATCATGGGCCAGCACTGGCTGGACAGTGAAAGCGGCGCCGAATACAACGGCCGCCCCACCGAAGATGTAAACAAGCTGATCCGCTACTGCGACCACGTCATTGAGGGAATGCAGACGGGGCTCTTTTCCTATATTGCCCACCCGGACCTGATCCGCTACCAGGGCGACCGGCGTACTTTTGAAACCCAGCTGCGCAGAATCTGCCGGGAAGCCAAAGCCTGCAATATTCCCCTGGAAATAAACCTCCACGGCCTCCGGGAAAACCGCCACTACCCCAATCCCCTGTTCTGGCAAATCGCCCGGGAAGAGGGCTGCAGCGTAATCCTGGGCCGGGATGCCCACAACCCGGAAGAAATGCTGGACACCGTCACCATGCAGCGGGCCCGGGAACTGCTGAAAGAATGGGACCTGCAGCCGATTCAGGAACTAAAACTTGTGAAACCTTGAAAAATCCAATAAAAGGGCTTGACAATTGAGTGAAATGTGCTATAATCTATCCTGTTCGACGGAGGCTTAGCTCAGCTGGTTAGAGCGCATGCTTCACATGCTTGAGGTCTCAGGTTCGAGTCCCGTAGTCTCCACCACACAAAAAGTCCACCCGAAGGGGTGGGCTTTTTTGTTTGGTGAGCAAGGGACTCGAACCATTCCCAATGGAAGTGTCCGGTGGACACTTCCTGCCACCAGTGCAAACACTGGTGGCTACCATCATTTTAGTCCCCCCGAGGGGACTAAAATGCACATCGAGTCCCGTAGTCTCCCCAACCAGGATGGTCTTCTTTTTTGGTATAGATATTCAGACTAACTGCCCCCTGCGATACAGGAAGTTGCCGAAGCAGTAAAGCAAAACTTTACTAAAAGTTGTAATTTTCATTTACTTGTGATATACTTAAGCAAGAAAGGATCTCCACAGACAGATAATCCATATACCCATAAGCCGGCTGTCAAAAACCGTTTTGCACACTGTTCGATTTTTCACAATCAACTTTTACGGATCGGAGGGGCGTTAAATGAGAATACTGTCCACTTTGTTAATTGCAGTTATCATGCTGGGATTTTACTTACTCATATTCACCGGAGAAAACCCTTTTCCATACAAAAAAGAGTACATTGAGCTGTATACCACCGCGGTTTACAGCATTCCCCATGCCGAGGGATTTAAGCACAACGGAGAAGTTGGGTTCAGCCCGGACATTTACATCTGGGAACAGGACGATTACGGCAGAACTTTGTTTGCCTATTGTGAGGATTACAGCGCCCAGGTGTACAGTTTGGTGGTTTGCCAGGCATACGACGATACCAATGCGTATTTCTACCCGGAAGTAAACTATGCGCTGACCCTTATTGACCGGGACGGCCCATACACCGGCCCCATCGACGAGCTCATAAAGCATGATACCGAAGGATTTTACCTGGAAATCAGGGATCAGTTAAAGGAAGCCAACGACTGGAATCAACCTTTGGATCAGGCGAAGTGCGTATCCTATCCCATCACAGACCATAAGATTTTGGACAAAGATGCCTTTGACCTCAGCGAAGCCCAGTGCGACGAAATCCTCTACGACCATCTCAAAAAAACCATCGTCAACCCCTCCGAAGACCGTCCGCACCGTTATGACGAGATCCTGCAGATCGATGCAGAAGGCAGGATCCTGCACCATATCTACGGCATTCACGATCAGGAAATCAACCTCATTCGGGATCCGGAAAAAACAGAAACAACCTACTACATGATTCTTTGGGTGATTACCGATAAAGACGGAAACTATGACAAAGAAAACGGCGTCATGGTGATGTGCAGCAACATCGATAAATCTGACACCACTTTTATCTATGATGCAAAGGATATTCTGGAATTCAAAGCCAGGAACGGCTGGGTATACGGCAATGGCCAGCCATAAACCAAATGCAACCGCCCCCATCCGGTGTGGATGGGGGCGGTTTTGTGCATGATCTTACTTAATGACGCGAACGCGGTAGACGCCCTCGATGCGCTGCAGCATATCAATAGCTGCAGGAGAAGGCACATGGTCCAGGTCCAGCATGGTATAGGCGTGTTCGCCGCGGCTGCGGTTGACCATGTCGGAAATGTTGATTCCCTCAGCGGAAATAATGGAGGTGAACCGGCTCAGGCTGTTGGGGATATTGCCATGGAGAATGGCAATTCGGCTGGCCTTGGAGCAGACACCCATGTCGCAGTTGGGGTAATTCACCGAGTTGACGATGTTACCGTTTTCCAGGTAATCCATCATCTGCCGCACAGCCATCCTGGCGCAGTTGTCTTCGGACTCCTCGGTGGAAGCGCCCAGGTGGGGAATGGCGATGACGCCTTCCATATTGGCGGTTCTTGCGTTGGGGAAATCGGTCACATAGCGGTGGACCTTGCCGGACTTCAGAGCCTCTTCCATGGCATCGTCATCCACCAGCAGGTCCCGGGCAAAGTTCAGCACCACAACGCCGTCGTGCATTTTTTCTAGGGCTTCCCGATTGATCATCTGGCGGGTGCTGTCCAGCAGCGGGGTATGCAGGGAGATAATGTCGCAGTTTTCGTAGATCTCCTCCCGGGTCTTCACCCGGATGATGTGCCGGTCCAGATGCCAGGCCGCATCCACGGAGATATAGGGGTCACAGCCGTACACTTCCATACCCAGCTTCCGGGCTGCGTTGGCCAGAGGGCCGCCCACGGCGCCCAGGCCGATGATGCCCAGCTTCTTGTGGGCCAGCTCATGGCCGGCAAATTGGCCCTTGCCCTTCTCCACCAGTTTGGCCACATTGGGATCATCCTTGATGGTTTGGACCCAGTTGATGCCTGCCACCACGTCCCGGCAGCTGAGCAGCATACCGCAAAGGGCCAGCTCCATGACGGAATGGGCATTGGCACCGGGGGTGTTGAACACCACCACGCCGTCCTCGGCGCACCGGTCCAGGGCGATGTTGTTGACACCGGCACCGGCACGGGCCACGGCCAGCAGGGTCTTGGGAATGGGCAGATCGTGCATGGAAGCGCTGCGCACCAGCGCGCCGTGGGCGCCATCCATGGTTTCGCTCAGTTGATAGTCCTCGGTCCACAGCTCCGTGCCCTTGGGAGAAATCTTATTCAGGTAATGGATCTTAAACATTTATTTGCCCTCCTCAAAGGCCTTCATGAAGTCCACCAGGCGCTCCACGCCCTCGATGGGCATGGCATTGTAGAGGCTGGCCCGCATACCGCCCACGGTCCTGTGGCCCTTCAGGTTCACAAAACCGGCAGCCTCGGCAGCCTTGACGAACTTTGCATCCAGTTCCGGATCACCGGTGACAAAGGGCACGTTCATCAAAGACCGGTCCTGAGGCACCACGGTGCCCCGGAACATGGCACTGCTGTCCAGGAAGTCATAGAGGATGGCAGCTTTCTTCTCATTGTGTGCCTTCATGCCCTCCAGGCCGCCCATGGATTCGATCCACTTGAACACCTTGCCGCAGATGTAGATGCCGTAGGCAGGGGGCGTATTGTACATGGAGCCGTTGTCGGCATGGGTCTTATAGCGCAGCATGGTGGGGGTACCGGGCCACACATCCTCGGTGATCAGGTCCTCCCGGATGATGGCAATCACCACACCGGCGGGGCCCACGTTCTTCTGGACGCCACCGTAGATCATGCCGTAGCGCTCCACCTCCACAGGCTCACTGAGGAAGCAAGAGGAAACGTCACTGACCAGGGTCTTGCCCTTGGTGTTGGGCAGCTGATGGAACTTGGT
>JAZSLC010000111.1:0-5356 GCA_045535175.1 Faecousia sp.
ATCTGCACCGTCACCTGGGCTTTCAAAGACCCCACCGGGGCCGTCAGGGTCAGGTAATCCTCCTGATGCGCATCGGGAAAGGCCTCCGGGTATTCCATCAGGGTCTGGCCCTCCTGGGTTTCCAGCTTCAGGTAGGTTCCCTCCGGCAAGTAATCGTAGCCCAGGGCCGTCAGTACCATATCCCGGGTATAGAGGGACATGATACAGGCACTGGAACCTGCCGGGCGGATAATCACCGTAAGGACCTCTTTGGTCTGACCGTTGATCATTACCCGCTGAAGGGGAAACACCGTCAGGGAATTATGGCTGCGCAAATGGCCCAGTACCACCTGTTCATCCATAGTTTCATAGACAATGCCGTTTTGGAAGCAGTCCACCGCATCGTACCAGGGCCGCTGGGTGGTGGCTACCGCGTTGCAGCCGCTGAAATACAGCACCGATTCCGCCGACAGCCGCTGCAGATACACCTGATTGGACAGGGCATCCGAAATCAGCATCATAACGGAGTAGTATTTCTCCGGCAGCACCCCCGTTCGCTCCGCCCGGATGTAGTCATAGTAGCGGGTTCGTTCGATGGCATCGGGAATGGCATAGGGCAGCCAAGCCTCCTCGCTGAAGGCGCTGCAATCCCGGTCCAGGGAGATTTGGGTCTTCTCCAGTTTTTCTTTGGTCAGGGTGTCCAGGGAGATGCGGTAATGCAAACTCATCACCGTCACCGAAAGAAGCAGCAGCACCGTCATCAGCAGCATGTGCCGCCACATCACGGAAAACCGCCTCTTTGGTCCCTCCCGCTTTCTCTCACTTGATTTCTCTTTCATAGTTTCAATCTCCATCCGATTGGATTTTCTCTCATTTTACTGCATTTTACCCGGCAAGGGAATTCCCAATTATCCGATTTCCCATTGCCACATTCTGCCACGGCCTTTCTTTTCTCCCATTTCCGTAGTATAATAAACGAGAAAAATCATCAAAGGTGGCTGTGCCATGAAACTCTTTTCTCCCGATTCCAAACTGATCCGATTCCTGAACTGGGTAGCAGATGTGGTGTTTGTAAACCTGCTGTACCTGCTGTGCAGCCTTCCCATTCTGACCATAGGCCCTGCCAGGGCCGCCCTGCTGAGCGTGGGCCGCAAGTGGGCCAAACGGCAGCAATCCGGCGGCGGCGATTTTATCAAAGCCTTCCTGTCCGGGTTCCGCTCTGCCTTCCCCCACTGGATCCCGGTGCTGCTGAGCGGCTTGCTGCTGGCCTTTGGCATCTATATCATGTGCCTGAACACACTGCCTGCGGAACTGCTGCTTTGGCTTCTGATCTGCCCGGTGACCGTCCTTTACCTGATGGTCTATTCCCAGTTTTTCATGGTGGAGGCCCACTTCACCTGCAGCTTCCTGCAAAGCATCAAACTCAGCCTCCTCTGCGCCCTGGGCCATCCTCTGCGCTCTGCCGCCGTTCTGGTGGTCCAGGCTGTGCCCCTGATCGTCTTTTTGTGGCAGCCCATGATGTTCATGGACATGAGCCCCATGTGGTTCTTCCTCTATTTTTCCATCGACGGCTTCATGTGCGCCAACCTCTGTTCCAAGCCCTTTACCCGCCTGCTGGACCGCCTCGGTATGGAAGAACCCTGCGAAGAATAATCAAAAACAGGCAACAGCCCAAAATACGACCCGGGCTGTTGCCTGTTTTTTGATTTACAAACCGGAACCTGCATCGCAGGTCCCGGGACTATTCCTTTGACCCTCTTGACGAACCGGCAACGCCCAGCAAACGCTCCGGCAGCGGCTGTTCACAGATAATTTCGTCCACCTCCGAAAGGTGGCACAGGTTATTCAGATATGTATTGCCCACTTTGCTGCTGTCACAAAGGAACACTCTTTTTTTCGCATGGCGCAGCATGATCTTTCGCAGGCTATTCTCCTCTATGGAGTTATCCGTCAGTTTCCCGTCCATGGAAAGGCCCCGGCAGGAGAAAAACACGATGTCTGCGTTATACCGCTTCACCGTATTCTCCGCATCCTCCCCGATATACGAAAGGGACTTGGTGATCATCTTGCCCCCTGTGCAAATATTGTTGATTCCCATGCGGCCCAGCAGGAAGGAGGACTTGGCAGAACTGGTGATGACAATCAGATTCTTGAAGTCCGCCAGGTGGGGAATGATCGTGTAGGCACTGGTACTGCCGTCCAGCATAATGATATCGCCGTCCCGGACAAACTCCACTGCCTTCCGGGCCATGATTTCCTTTGCGTCATTCTGCTCCTGCTCCCGCAGGAAAATGGGAATCTTCTCGTCTGCGGACTTCTGGATCAGCCGGGCGCCGCCGTGGGTCCGGACGATTTTTCCCATTTGCTCCAGCTTGATCAAATCTCTTCGCAGCGTCGGAACACTGACAAACAGCTTATTGGAAAGCTCCTGGGTGGTAACGTGATCACTTTCAAGCAAAGCATTCAGGATCATTTCCTGTCTTTCATAGAACGGCATACTCATTTCCCTTTCATTATTTGATCGTTTCAATCACAATATCATTCATATAATGTCAGCATTTATCTTCAAAACCTCACCATATTGACAGCATCTGATCGGTTTACTATGATGATAGCATAGGAAGCACCATAAATCAACATACAGTGGGAGGTTACTATGAAGAATTATCTGGGCACTGCGCAGTGTTCCTGCGGCAGAGAGCATGATATCGCCATCGATGATGTGATTGCGGGAAAAGGCGCCCTTCAGCGGCTGCCTGAATTTATATCCAAATACCGGGCCAAAAAGCCCTTCGTCCTGGCGGACCGGAATACATACAAAGCAGCCGGCGCAGCTGTTGAGGACATCCTGCGCAGCAGCGACATTCCCTTCTCCACCTACGTTTTTCAAAACGAAGCGCTGGAGCCTGACGAGGAGGCCGTAGGGTCTGCCTTTATGCACTTTGACAGCAGCTGCGACCTGATCATCGGCGTTGGCTCCGGCGTCATCAATGACATCGGCAAGATCCTCAGCAACGTGTCCGGCCGGACCTATATCATCGTGTGTACCGCCCCCTCCATGGACGGCTATGCATCCGCCACTTCCTCCATGTCCAGGGACGGGCTGAAGGTTTCCCTGAACAGCCGCTGCGCCGATGTGATCATCGGCGACACCGACATTCTGAAGCAGGCCCCGGAGCATATGCTGAAGGCCGGTCTGGGGGATATGCTTGCCAAGTACATCTCCATCGCAGAGTGGCGCATCGGCAGCCTCATCACCGGGGAGTACTATTGCGAACGGGTGGCCCAGCTGATCCGAACTGCCCTGAAAAAGTGCGTGGACAACGCAGAAGGCCTGCTGAAACGGGAGGATGCCGCCGTGGAGGCCGTGTTTGAGGGCCTGGTCATCGGCGGCGTGGCCATGGCTTACGCCGGAGTCTCCCGCCCCGCCTCCGGTGTGGAGCACTATATTTCCCATGTGCTGGATATGCGGGGCATGGAGTTCGGCACCCCCGTGGATCTTCACGGCACCCAATGCGCCGTGGGTACACTGATTGCGGTAAAGCTGTATGAAAAGCTGAAAACCGTCACCCCGGACAGAGAAAAGGCCCTGTGCTATGTCAATGGGTTTGATGTGGATGCCTGGCACAAGGATTTGCGGGCATTTCTGGGGAAAGCCGCAGAGAGTATGATCGCCCTGGAAGCCCGGGAGAAAAAGTACGATGTAACCCTTCACAAGGCCAGATTGGAAGTAATTCTCGCCCACTGGCAGGAGATCCTGGAAATCATAGACGAGGAACTGCCCTCCGCCCGGGAGCTGGAACAGCTGATGGATGCCATCGGTATGCCCAAAGCCCTGTCCCAGTTGGGAACGGAAGACTCCCTGCTGCCCACGATCTTCCGGGCCACCAAGGACATCCGGGATAAGTATGTACTGTCCCGGCTGCTGTGGGACCTGGGACTTCTGGAAGATCTTGCAAAATAGCGCTTGGGAGGGTATAATAAATGCGTCATATTTTTGCGGAAGGTCACCGGGGCTTTTGCGCCCTGTACCCGGAAAACACCTTGCTGTCCTTTGAAAAGGCAATAGATCTGGGCGTGGATGCGGTGGAATTTGACATCTGGCTTTCAAAGGATAAGATTCCGGTGCTGATGCATGACGGGAATGCCTACCGCACCTGCGGTGTGGATGCCGATCTTCGGGACTTAACGCTGGATCAAATCAAAAAACTGGACCCCTGTTCCCCCCCCAAATTCGGTGATGCCTTCCGGGGGCAGGTGCAGGTCCCTACCTTATATGAATTACTGGAACTGGTGAAGAAAACGCGGCCCGACCTGAAGCTGGGTGTGGAAATTAAGGAATACACAGAAGAAACTGTGGACATTGCCGTGTCTGCACTGAAGGAATTTGGTGTATTTGAAAACTGTTGGTTCTATGCCTTTAACGGGCGGATCATCCGGTACCTGAAGGAAAAATACGGCGCCAGAACCATGGGCTACCCGGATTTTCAGATGAAGGAATTTGACGGCTATGACTGCTACGACGAAATCGGGCTGTCCATGAATATCGTTCGTTCGGAAGTCTTTGAAGTGTATCAGGCCAAGGGCCTGCCTATTCATATGTACTGTGCCGATACAGAGGAGGATGTAAGCCTTTGCATCGAAAAGGGCGCTTCTTTGATTACAGCAAATGATCCCAGAACACTGTTAAAGGTATTGGGACGGTAAATAAAAAAACTCTGTTTGAATTCTGAAAGGAGACAACTATGAAACTTAGCGCAGATCAGATCCGCTCTATCTCCATGGGCGCGGTCAGAGTGGAAGAAACAGAAAACGGCATTCGCCTGCTTCGCTTTACCAAGGAGCAGGAGGAACTCTACAAAGCCACCAGCGCAGATTTTTACAAAAAAACCTTCGCCACCGCCGGCATCCGGCTGGCTTTCGAAACGGACAGCCCTTCTCTTTTCCTGAAGGTTAATGTGGCTCCCGGGTCTTCCCGGAAGTATTTCTCCTTTGATGTGAGTGTAAACGGGGAAATTATTGACTGCCTGGATAATTTCTCCGGCGTCAGCCTGCCCCAGGCTTACACCACCGTAGAACTTCCCCTCGGTCAGTTTTCGAAGGGATTTGCGCTGGGCGAAGGAAGAAAACAGGTGTGCATTTACTTCCCCTGGAGCATGGCCGTGGAATTGGTGGAACTATCCCTGGCAGAATCGGCAACCCTCGTTCCTCTGAAGCGCAGCAAGAAGCTGCTGGTCTTCGGTGACTCCATTACCCAGGGCTACGATGCCCTGCGGTCCTCCAACCGCTACGTTTCCCGGCTGGCAGACCTGCTGCAGGCAGAGGAATTCAACAAGGGCATCGGTGCCGAGCGGTTCTTCCCCCCTCTGGCGCAGCT
>JAZSLC010000008.1:0-14876 GCA_045535175.1 Faecousia sp.
CTACGAATCAGTAGGTCGGGGGTTCGAGTCCCTTTTGCCGTACCAAAAAGAAGATACCCATTCGGGTATCTGCTTTTTTGTTTGGCATTAGGACTCGAACAATTCAATCCAACACGCCGGTGGCGTGTTGGGTGCCGGGTAGGGCCCCGGCGACACCTTTATTTTCTTTCGCCCAAAGCGAAAGAAAATGCAAACGAGTCCCTTTTGCCGCCCTAACTGCAGAAGAAAATGCAATCGACCAGTGCCCGCAATCCTTCCGATTTCGAACCCCTCCCGGTCATGTCCGTAGGGACGCCTCTCCCGAGGCGTCCGAAACGACCACTTTGGTCCACCGGTACCACCCGCCGATAAACCCCGTAATCCTGACGATGATTTTTCCATTGATTTCCCATATATCGCCACGCCGCCCTTCCGGACGCCTCAGGAGAGGCGTCCCTACGAAAAGTCTGCCAGGTTTCTCCCATAAATCCGCCGCACCTAATAACCATCACGCAGAAGATCCTTCGGCTCCGCTGCGCTGCGCTCAGGATGACGCGGGGGTGTTTCAGGTCGTGCTGTGTTTTCACTCCAGGACCGCCTGGGAGGTCGGGTCCTGCATTTTACTGGTTAATCGGAATATAAAACCATATCATCTCCTGCCGGTGTATCTCAATGAATCCCTGGGAAACAAAAGATCGAATCCTGCATTCCATCGCCAAAGCCTCTTCCATTATTTTCCTCTTTCAAAATCCCACAGTTTACATTTCCGAAATCCTGTGGTATACTCTGGATAATCAATCTGTCAGACAACTGTTTTGGAGGCTGAATCATGGAATTTGGTATTCCGGCCCTGGTGGAAGTGCCGGACATCAGGGAAGCCGCCGCCCTTTGCCGGGAGCTGGGGCTTTCCTTTGTGGAACTCAATACGAACTTTCCCACCCAGCAGCTCCATCTGCTGGATGCGGAGGAGCTGACATCCCTTTCCCGCCGATACGGCATCAGCTACACCATTCATCTCAATGATGAAATGCCGGTGGCCGATTTTAATCCGGTGGTGGCAAAGGGCTACCTGGACGCCGTTCTGGAAGCCATTTGCTTTGCCAAAAAGATCGGCGCAATGAAACTGAATATGCACCTTTCTGACGGAGCCCGATACACCATGCCCGACCGGAGGATCTTCTTTTACGAAGCCTATCAGGAGGAGTACCTTGCCGGTATAACCCGGTTCCGGGATGTCTGTACCGAAGCCATCGGGGATGCGGACCTGATGATCTGCATCGAAAACAGCGGCGGATTCCGGCCTTTCCATCTTGCCGCCCTGGATGCGCTGCTGGAAAGCCCCGTCTTTGGCCTGACTCTGGATGTGGGCCACGACCACTGCACAGGAGGATCGGACGGCAACTGGATTCTTCAGCACCGGGACAGGCTGCACCATATGCATATCCACGATGCCCGGGGCTGCCAGGACCATCTGCCCCCGGGATCCGGTGAGATCGACCTGAAAAAGTGGCTGACTTTTGGCCAGGAGCTGAACTGCACCGCAGTTTTGGAAATCAAAACCTTGCCAGGGCTTCGTCAGGGTGCGGCCTGGGCCCAGGAAGCCGGTTTTTGAAGAAGTATTCCAAGCACTCGCTATTTTATAAATACAAATGGAGGATTGCAGTATGTATGATCTGGTATTAACCGGCGGTCTGGTTGTGGACGGTACCCGTGCCAAGCCCTACACCGCCAACGTATGCGTTCAGGACGGCAAGATCGCCAAAATCACTACCGAAACGGTAACCGGTACCCAGGTACTGGACGTTTCCGGACTGGTGGTGAGCCCCGGCTTCATTGACATCCACACCCATTCGGATCTGGACCCCATCCGTGCCAAGGATGCCCCCAGCTACCTGTTCCAGGGCATCACCACCTCCCTGATCGGCAACTGCGGCAGCTCCATTCTGCCTGCGCTGGAAGAGAATCCTTCCCTCCATCAGGAGTACTGCCTGATGAAGAAGGGCGGTCACCCCGGCTTTACCAGCATCACCGACTACGCCGAAGCCGTCACCCAGGCGCAGCCCGGCGGCAACTATGCCGTTCTGGTGGGCCACAGCAATATTCGCTGCGCCGTCATGGGCTTTGTGAACCGGGACCCCAGTCCTGAGGAAATGGAGCAGCTGAAAGCCCTCCTGGAGCGGGAGCTGCAACGGGGCGCCTACGGCATGAGCCTGGGCCTTATCTATCCCCCCAGCGCCTTCAGCAGCAAGGAGGAACTGGTGGAGCTTGCCAAGGTCATTGCCAAATACGACGGCATCCTGGCGGTCCATATGCGCAACGAAGGTCCCCGGCTGTTCCAGGCTGTGGAAGAAATGATCGAGATTGCAGAGCGCTCCGGTGTCCATATTGAAATCTCCCATCTGAAGCTGATGGGCACGCCCCAGTGGGGCAAGGCTCCCCAGCTGATTGCCATGATCGAGGATGCCCGGGCCCGGGGTCTGAACATCACCTGCGACCAGTACCCCTTCCCCGCCAGCTCCACCAGCCTGAACGCCCTGGCGCCCCACTGGGCCCATGACGGCGGCACCCCCGCACTGCTGAAGCGGCTTGAAAGCCGGGAAGGCACCATCTGCCAGGAGATCCTTCAGGAGATGACCAACCGGGGCGGCCCCAATGCCATTCTGATTGTGGACGGCGTAAAGGGTCACCGGGAGTATGTGAACCTGACCATCCAGCAGATTTCTGAGAAAATGGGTCTGGATCCTGTGGAAACTGTACGCAAGGTCCTTCTGGATTCCGACGGCAAAGCCCGGGGCATCTTCTTCAGCATGAACGAGGAGGATATCCACTACATCATGAAGCAGACCTTCGTCTGTGTGGGCAGCGACGGCAGCGCCCAGAGATATGACAGCCCCGTGAACCTCCACCCCAGAAACTACGCCGCCTTCTCCCAGTATTTCCAGACCGTCCGGGAGCACGGCATCCATCCCATTGAGGACATGGTCTATAAGGCCACCGGCCTTACCGCCTCCATCCTGGGCATCACCGACCGGGGCACCCTGAAGGAAGGCAACTGGGCGGATATTGCCGTATTTGATGCAGAAACCTTCGGCAGCCAGTCCACCTTTACCAACCCCCAAAAGCCCCCCGTGGGTATGCACTATGTGATCGTAAACGGCAAGCTCACCGTGGAGAACGGTGCATTGACCGAAAACCGGGCCGGTAAGGTTCTGTTCAAATAACAACATAAACGCCCTCCTGACGGAGGGCGCTTTCTTATTCGTCTTTCAGCAGGACGGAATAGCCTTTTCCGTACTGGACACACCGGGAAACCCGGCTTAAAGTGGCGGAGGAAATGGTGGACTCGGCCATGACCTGATTGTAGGTTTTCCCTTCCATCAGCAAACGGGCCGCAAAGATCCGCTCAGCCATGTTATCCACCTCTTTGACGGTGCAAAGATCGTCAAAGAGGGCTTCAATGAGATCGGGATCGTCAATCTCAGCCAGCAGCCGGAAGAGATACCGAATCTTGTCTTTTTTGGTATGCATACATGATCCCCCGTTCAAAGGTTTTCCATGGAGCTGCGCAGGAAAGCGCGGAGCTTTTCGCTTTTGGGCGCATCAAAGACTTCTTCGGGGGTTCCCATTTCTTCAATGACACCGTCCGCCATATAGATTACCACATCTGCCACCGATTTTGCAAACTCCATTTCGTGGGTCACCACAATCATGGTGTGATCCCCGGTCTTCAGGCCCCGGATGACCCGCAGCACTTCCCCGGTCAGCTCCGGGTCCAACGCACTGGTGGGCTCGTCAAAGCACAGCACCTCCGGCTCCATGGCCAGAGCCCGGGCAATGGCCACCCGCTGCTGCTGACCGCCGGAAAGCTGCCAGGGGTAAGCATCCAGTTTCTCCGAAAGGCCCACCCGATCCAGCAGGGATTTGGCTTTGGCCGTAATATCCGCTTTGGTGCCCTTTTGCAGCAGAGTTGGGGCCAAAGTCACATTTTCCAGCACCGTATACTGGGGAAAAAGGTTAAAATTCTGGAAAACCAGGCCAAAATGGAGTCGGTTTTCCCGGAGCTGCTGCTCCGATTGGACGCCGGACAGCAGATCCTTTCCGCCCACCCGGATGCTGCCGGAATCCGGCTGCTCCAGGAAATTCAGGCACCGGAGCAGCGTGGTTTTGCCGCTGCCGGAGGATCCGATCAGGGCCAGCACCTGACCCCGTTCCAGGGAAAAGCCCACACCCTTCAGCACTTCCACCTGGCCGAAGCTCTTTGTAATATTCTCAACTTCCAAATGTGCCATAGCTTAACTCCTGAAATAACTGAGTTTCTTTTCTGCCCGGCCCAGCAGAACCGTCAGCAGACCCACAAAGGCCAGGTAAAATGCACCTGTATAGAACAGCGGCCAGATCAGGGCCTTTTGAGCCGCCAGTTCCTTGGCCTGCAGGATGATTTCACACACCAGAATACAGTTGGCCAGGGCGGTATCCTTAATGAGGGTGATGATTTCGTTGGACATAGGCGGGACGATCCGCTGAATCACCTGCTTCAGGACAATGTGGCGGAAAATCTGCTTCTTGGTCAGGCCCAGCACATAGCCGGCCTCATACTGCCCCTGGGAAATGCTCTCGATGCCGCCACGATAGATTTCTGAGAAATAGGCCGCATAGTTGATGGCAAATGCGATCAGCACTGCCATGATCCGGCCTGCGTCCTGAATATCGTAATGCACGATGAAGTACCGGTCCACCTGGCTGAAGATGGGGGTACCAAACAGAAGACCCGGTACATAGTAGATGATGAAAATCTGCAGCATCAGCGGAACGCCCCGGATGATCCACACGAAGACCTTGGAAACGGCACGGACCACCGGATTTTTGCTCATAGAGCAAAAAGCAATGGGCAGGCCCATAGGAATGCCGCAAATGAGGGTCACCGCAAAAATCAACAAGGATAATTTGAAGCCTTCCAGCAAAAAGAGTGTTACTTCCCAAAAGGACATGGTTTCAGTCCCTCCTGTTCAATGTTCTCGGACAGGCCGGTGGGGAGCGTCCGAAGGCGCTCCCCCAGCACTTTACTTCTGATCGGAATAATCGGTAACCACGGTGGTGGCCACGCCGTACTTTTCAGCCAGCTTCATCATGGTGCCGTCGGCTGCCAGCTTTTCCAGCTGCTGGTTGACCTTGGCGGTGAGGTCGCTGCCCTTCTTGAAGCCGATGGCGTAGTACTCCACATCGCTGGACAGGGCGTCCACGATCACCAGGTTCTGATAGTCACCCTTGCCTGCATAGCTCTTGGCCAACTGAGCATCCACAACGGCGTAATCAATGGTGCCGGCGTTTACTTCCATCAGGCAATCGGTCTGGTAAGGGAAGCCCTTGATGTTGGCGCCTTCAAAGGACTTGCCGTAGGATTCACCTGCGGAGCCGCTTTCAGCGCCGCCCTGCTTGCCGGCCAAATCAGCAGCAGAGGCAATTCCGGAATCCTTCTTACAAACGATTACCTGGCGATTTTCCATGTACTTATAAGAGAAATCCACCTTTTCGCTACGCATGATGCCGTCATCATCGGCGGTATTGCACGTAAAGCCGTTCCACACACAATCGATGTTGCCGGATTCCAGGTCGGTATACTTAGCGTTCCAGTCGATGAGCTTGAAGATTACCTTGTAACCCATGGCACCGAAGACGGCTTCTGCCAGCTCGGTGTCGAAGCCCACCAGCTTGCCGCTGTCATCGTTGTAGTTCATGGGTGCGTAGTTGGTGTAGCCAACCACCACGGTTTTCTCCGTCTGGCAGCCTGCGAAGCAGGAGAGCACCAGCACCATAACCAACATCATAGCAAAAAACTTTTTCATAGAGAACCATCCTTTCAGCCCGGTGGGCTTTTGTTTTTGATGGGCTCATTATACTTTAGTTCGCTAAAGTTGTAAAGTACTATTTTGCCTGTTTTTGTCATTTCGTATAGCTGCACAATTCCCCCGCCGCTTTATCGCTTTAGTTTGTTAAAGTGTAATAAAGGGGTTTCAGGATTCACAAAACAAACCGCTGCAGGGTCTGCAGCACCTTTCTTCAGGAAAGGCTGCAGCTTTTCCCCATTTCTTTCTATTTCCCTCTTGTTTTTTTTGATTTCAGGGGTTATAATAGGGAAAAATCCAAATTAGGAGGTCCATTATGGCTGTTAAGATTGAAAAGACCACCATCATCGGTGATGTGCTGGATATCGCTCCCCAGAGCGCACCTTTGTTCTTTGCCATCGGTATGCATTGCCTGGGCTGCCCCTCTTCCCGCGGCGAAACCGTGGAAGAAGCCTGCATGGTGCACGGCATCGACTGTGATGCGTTCCTGGCCCAGCTGAACCACTTCCTGGTGGCATACGAAGCTGACCAGCAGTCCAAGAAGGGCGAATAACCCATTCTGCCGCCGGGATTCCGGCGGCAGTTCTTTCGTGGAGGTTTTTATGAAGATTCCCCTTTCCCGCCGGCTGCAGGCTTGCTGCAGCCTGGTCCGGCCCGGTGACCGGGTGGCCGACGTGGGCACCGATCACGGGTATCTGGGCATCTGGCTGCTGCAGCAGGGTGTGGCTTCCTCGGTGATCGCATCGGATATTGTCCCCGGGCCCCTCTCTGCCGCCAAGCGAAACGCCGAAAAATACGGCTTTTCTGACCGGATGGCGTTCTTTCTGTCCGACGGCGTGCAGCGCATTTCCCGGGATTTTGATACATTGGTTTGTGCCGGCATGGGCGGTGACACCATGATTTCCATTCTGGAGCAGGGTCAGTGGCTGAAAAATCCCCGCTACCGGCTGATTTTGCAGTGCCAGTCCAAGACCCCCATGCTGCGAAGCTATCTGTCCCGGGAGGGTTATCGGATCCGCCGGGAACTGGTACTGCGGGACGGAAAATTCCTGTACACCGTAATGGAGGTTATTTTTGAACCGGGCTATCCCCTGAGCAGTGCAGAGTGTTACTTCTCCCCCGCCCTGCTGGAAAACACCGGGGAAGAACTGCGGGAGTACATCGCCCGGGTTATGGAAGGTCTGCAGCAGGCAGCCGCTCACCGCAACGACCCGGAGCTCACCGCCCTTTTGGAAGAACTGAACCGTGACCCACGGATTATCCGTCTGAAGGAGGATACGAATGGCAACTGTCAATGAAATTCTGGAATTCATCGGACTGCTGGCACCGGAATATATGAAAGAACCCTGGGACCGGGTGGGCCTTAACTGCGGCCATGGGGACCGGGAGGTCCACAAGGTGCTGGTGGCCCTGGATCCCTTTGACGAGGTGTGTGAGGAAGCAGCCGAAATGGGCGCCGATCTGCTTGTGACCCACCACGCACTCATTTGGGAGCCGGGCTTTGTCACCGATGACAGCCTGTGGGGCCGCAGAGCCCTGTTCCTCATCGAAAACGGCATCGCCCACATCAACGCCCACACCAACCTGGACTGCGCTCCCGGGGGTGTCAATGACATTCTGGCCCAGACCCTTGGGCTTCAGGACATCGAAGTGATCGAACCTGTGGGCGAAGACGAGGACGGCCAGCCCTACGGCCTGCTGCGCTGCGGCACTTTGGATGAGTTGCCCCTGGATGAATTCCTGGAGCAGGTAAAGTTCAGCCTGGGCACCCCGGTGCTGCGCTTTGCCCGGGGCAGCGATACCGTGAGAAAAGTGGCCGTGGGCGGCGGCTCCTGTGCCGGTGCCATGGACCAGGCCATTGCCGCAGGCTGCGATACCTTCGTCACCGCCGACATCAAGTACAACCAGTTCTGGGATGCCCGGGACCGGGGCCTGACCGTCATCGATGCGGGCCATTTCTACACCGAAAACCCGGTGTGTGCCATGCTGGCTGCCGCCATCGGCGAAGCCTTCCCGGAAATAGAAGTGAAGCTTTCAGAAAATCACCGGGATGCCATGGAATTTGCATAAAACAGTTGATTTTTTCCGCCGGTTTTGATAAAATAAGGCGAATTTATTATAGCTACACCAAAGAAGGGAAGATTTTCATGTCCGGACATTCCAAATGGCATAACATTCA
This sequence comes from Faecousia sp., assembly GCA_045535175.1. Classification (GTDB taxonomy): domain Bacteria; phylum Bacillota; class Clostridia; order Oscillospirales; family Oscillospiraceae; genus Faecousia. Next base: position 8,002 of record JAZSLC010000008.1, read on the forward strand.
AAAGACCAAGGGCGCACAGGACGCCAAGCGCGCTGCTGCATTCACCAAAATCGCCAAGGAGCTGATCGTTGCGGTGAAGGAGGGCGGCGGCATCACCGATCCCGCCCATAACTCCCGGCTGGCCACCGTCATCACCAAGGCCAAGGCCGCCAATATGCCCAACGACAACATCAAGCGTGTGCTGGAGAAGGCTGCCGGTGCCGGCAGTGGCGACAGCTACGAAACCATCACCTACGAAGGCTACGGCCCCGGCGGCGTTGCCGTCATCGTGGAGTGCATGACCGACAACCGCAACCGCACCGCCGGTTCCATGCGTCACCACTTCGACAAGTTCGGCGGCAACCTGGGCGCTTCCGGCTGCGTCAGCTGGAGCTTCGACAAGAAGGGCGTCATCATCATTGACAACGAAGACGGCGACTATGACGAGGATACCGTTATGATGGACGCCATGGATTGCGGCGCCGACGACTTTGAAGCCGAGGAAGAGTGCTTCACCATCTACACCGATCCCGATGATTTCAACGCCGTGGCCGACGGCCTCAGCGCCAAGGGCTACACCTTCGCCTCCGCCCAGATCGAAATGGTTCCCCAGAACTACCAGAAGCTGGACAGCGAAGAGCAGATCAAGCTGATGGAAAAGCTGCTGGAAATCATGGAAGACGACGACGACGTCCAGAACGTCTGGCACAACTGGGAGCAGTAAATCACATAAAGACAGCCGGCAGGGTGACCTGCCGGCTTTGATTATTTACTGGGGATCATTGGATGCTTTTTTATGCTTTTTGGAGGCTTTCTTCACCAGCAGAATGGTGACGACAACAATCACCGCCAGGATGGCGAGGTAGGGGCTTGCCACCACGATCCATACGAAGATTTCCACGAAGAAATCGCCGATGCCTTCCAGGCTTTCCAGGAAGCCGGAGCCGATGCGCTGCCAGACGGTGGGCTCCTGGGTGGTGTCGGTAAATTTGGTCACCTGCTGCAGATTCAGGTGGATGGTGCCGAAGTCGATCAGATTGTCATACAGCCGCAGCTGGGAGGTCACCTGCTCCAGCTCGGTGCGCACCTCCGTCAGGCGCTTTTCGATCAGCAGCAGGTCTTCCATGTTCTTGGCCATGGCCATCAGTTCCAGCAGCCGGGCCTCTTCGGTTTCCAGGGCACGGATTCTGCTCTCGGTGGCCACATAGCTCAGCGTCACATCATCGGCTGTTTCGTGGCGGTAGGTGATGTTGGTCTGGCCCGTCACATGGTCCACAAAGCCGTCCATCTCCCCCACGGGAATCCGGATGGTCAGGTTTGCGTAGCGATAGCTGTAAGAGGTGCTTGCATTGCCCCGCTGTTCCAGCTTCTCAATATAGCCACCCAGCGCCGCCACCCTGGCTTCCAGAGCGGCCAGAAGGGCATCCAGATCGTCGGTTTCCGCTTCCATGGTCATGGTACGGATCAGTTTCCGGTTCTGCAGGCCGGCAGTTTCCGTCTTGGGGGCCTCGTTGGGCTTTTCCGCTGCGGAGTCCTGGATTCTGTCAAAGTCCTTCCCGGCGTTGGGAGCAGATTCCGCTTTCAGGGACGTTCCGCAGCCGGCAAAGCTCAGCAGCAACAGCAGCACCGTCAAAAGGGCCAAAAATCTTCTGTTTTTCATGCATATTCCTCCTTATTTCAAATCTTCAACACCATCATATCATATCATGGACTCCTGTGCAACAAAAAAAGATGCCCTCCGGAAACTTCGGAGGGCATCCAATTGGTTTTTACTTCAGGACCTTCAGGTAATCCAGGATGGACAGAACCAGACCGATGAACACGTACAGATCCACCAGGCCGCCCACCAAGCCAACGATGAAGCCCACTACGGGGATCTTGGCCAGGACACCGATCAGAATACCGGCAACAGCGCCTACCACCAGGTAAACGATGATGTTAATCACCAGAGCGACGACATCCTTCTTGGGAGCAAAGGAGTAAGGGAAAACCTTCTTCAGCAGTTCCATGTTTATTTCCTCCTTTCTCAAAAGATGGTTACTGAATTATCATAGCATAATTTTGAAATTAGTCAAGATTCGACACAAAAAAACGGGCAGAAACCTGCCCGTTTTTTCTGTTACAGACTTCCCACCAGTTCCTTGATTTGCTGCAGTTCCTCCGGTGTGATGCCCGGCCGCTTCAGCAAGGCCTGAATCAGGCCCACGATCTGGGGTTTATTGCGGTGGGAGAAGATCGTTTCGGCAAAATACATTTCCCGGGTCAGTGTGGGTTCAAAGGTGCGGCCATAGGTCTTGCTGCGGCGCACAAACCCCACCTCACGAATCACCTGCTTTTGCAGCAGCCCGTTCAGAAGAATATGCACAGAGCTGTCCTTCCAGCTCTTTTCCACAGATCGCTCTAACAAATCGGATCGGGACAGAGGCGTTTCCGCTTCCCAAAATACGTCCATAATCTCGAGTTCGCTTCTAGTCAATTCCATGACCTGTTTTCTCCTCTCAGAAAGTATTTCTCATTATACTCTCAGGCAAGGGCTTTGTCAATCCAAAATTTGTAAATATTCGACCATATTCTCCACTGGAATTTGTTGAATTTACTGCAAACTCGTCGTAACGAAAACATTTATCACTCTTTACACAGGAAGGATTTGGCAGAGCAAAAAAAAGGCGCTGTCTCAAATGAACGAGATAGCGCCTCTTTCTGTATAAACCGTAGAGGAAGCGTTTCGCCTCCCGGGAAGCGGCTCCTTGGGACGGGCAACCCGCCCCCCTACGGCCGCATTTGATGCGTTTTTTTGCTGGGCTAATACGTAAGTTTCATTTTGAGACAGCCCCGAATGCTTACTGATAAAGCTTGGCAAGCTGATTACGGGCTTTTTCCAGATAGGGTACCAACACCAAGCCGATCCCTTCTATCTCTGCATTGTAGTAACCGTCGTCAGACGGAATGCGCATCGTATTAAGTTCCAGATCTTTCAGCATAGGCAAAACTGAGAAAGCGCACCCCAGCAGATCAGATCGGCTCATATCTGTGGTGACCATACCGGCACCGGTCATCAGCAGGTCATTCACCTGATTAAAGCTCATGGACTTAAATCTTTCCAACATAGCCCCAATGACCTTGCGTTGGCGCTCAGTTCTACCAAAATCGGCATTGCCTACTCTGCGGACACGGGCATAAGCCAAAGCCTGTTCCCCAGTGAGCAAGTTCTTGCCTGCTTTCAGGTTCCATGTTGCCTGAGCGGATCCATAATAGTCTTCATTAAAATTCAAATGATTGGCTTCCGCTTCAGTCAATTCAATTTCAACGCCGCCCATCAGCTCAACCAGATCCACAAAACCATCAAAATCCACTTCAATACAGCCGTCAACCACCACGCCGAAGTTCTGACGGATGGTTTCTTTCAGACGGGTCATCCCACCGGTAGAATAACTGACATTGATGCGGTTGGGGGCAGTAAGGCCGGGAATAGACAGATACATATCACGCATCAGAGAAGTCAGGGTCAACACACCGGTCTCCTTATTGAGGGTACACAGAATCATCGTATCGGACCGGGCGATCCGCTCTCCGGGGCGGCGATCCTGACCGATCAGCAGAATGGTCAAAACATTCTTGCTGCTCAGTTCGGTAACAGGATCTGTGGGCAAGGTCACTTCCGGTACCTGAATCACGGGAACAGTGTCTTCGGTGGGATCAACGGTTGCATCTTCAGTGGTGGGCTTGAGAATCTCCTCCACATCGGAAGAAGAGAGGGTGGATGCTTCGGGAACATACTGAACCTGATCCATCAGGATCCATACATAAACACCGGCCAGCAACAGCACAAGCACCAATGCTGCCAGCAGAGCGATCAGCAATATATTGAGCCGGCGCTTTCCGGAGGCCGGCTTTCTCTGGTATTTTCCAGCCATGGTAAAAACTCCTTTCGGCTATTCCGCTCCGGTTCCGGGCGGTTTATTTATATATTATACACCTTCACAGTGAAAATTTCCAGTACCAAAAGCTTGAAAATCCGCATGATTCATAAGAATTTGGGGCACTTCCGGTAAGAAGTGCCCCAAACAGGCGGTTAATTGCCGTTGTTGAAGAAGGGGAAGAGGTATTTGAACCACTCTTCCAGGTCCCCCTCAGAGGGCATTCCCTCTTCCGGGAGGCTGGGAACGGTAGGCTCGGGGGTACTCTGGCCGGGTTCGGGCATCACATCGGGCCGCTCGTCCAGGGTAACGGACAGGCTTATCCGGGCACCGCTGCGGAAGACGACCATCTCCACCGTGTCGCCGGCTTTGAACTTGCGCAGCACCCGGGTCAGCTCGTTGACGGAGCCCACCTCATAGCCGCCCAGGGACACAATAATGTCCTTGACCTTCAGGCCGGCCTTCTGGCTGCAGGAGCCGGGCACCACTTCACTGACACGGGCGCCCATTGGCAGGCCAAAGTATTCGGCAGCGGCGGCGTCCATATCGGTGGCGCTGACGCCCAGATAGGGACTGGTGGAGCGGCCGTTGGTGGCCAGGTCCTCCAGCAGGTCCCGGACGTCGTTAATGGGAATGGCAAAGCCGATACCCTCAATGGAGGCGCCGGAAGAAGAGTTGCCGGAATACTTGGCGGTGGTAATACCGATGACCTCGCCGTTCATGTTAAACAGAGGACCGCCGGAGTTGCCGGAGTTGATGGCCGCATCGGTCTGAAGCATATTGATGGCAAAGCCCGAAGTATTCACATCCCGCTCCATGGCGCTGATATAGCCCACGGTCAGGGTGGAGGTCAGTTCGCCCAGGGGGTTACCGATGGCCGCTACCTGGTCACCTACGATCAGCTGGTCACTGTCGCCCAGAATCACAGGCTGCAGATTCTTGCCCTCCATTTTCAGCAGCGCCACATCGTTGGCACTGTCAGAGCCCACCAGCACCGCAGAATGCTGCAGGCCGTCAGCGGTAATCACGGTCAGAGTGCCGGCGCCCTCAATCACGTGGTGATTGGTGACTACATAGCCGTCTGCCGTCAGAATAAAGCCGGAGCCGGTAGAAGTACCGACGGACTTCACATTATGAATGAGCACCACGCTGTCGCTGTTCATGGCATACACCTGGGCAGGAGTCAGGCTGCCGCTTTGGGTGTTGCCCGAGAGGATGATTTCACGGGAAATGGCCTTCATTTTGGCTTCCAGCTCCTGGAGGCTGGTTTCAAACCGGCTTTCCAGCTGCTGCAGGCGGGTTTCATAGCTGTCGCTGACAAGCTGCGCGGTAACAGCGCAGGCACCGGCCACCAAAGCCAGCACCAGAAGCACCGTCAGGATCACCTTGAGTGCCTTGCCGCCCTTCTTTTTCTCCCGGGGTGCCTTGCGGGGCTTGGGCGTAGGTTCCTGGGACACATAGGGAGAATCTGCAAAGGGAGAGGCCTTGCGCTTGCGGCCCATCGGGGGCTCCTCAGGGGCATTGGGCTGGACTGCGGGCCCCGGATCGCCGCCGGGTGCCTTATTGGTCACCGGCCCTTTTTCAGCCACAGGAGGCTTCTCAGGGGCTGCCCCTGCATTGACCGGTTCTTCCCCATCTTCCGGGCCGTTTTCCAGGGCTTCGGGGCCGTTGGGAACCACGGGGACCGAAGTTTCACCGGTGCCGGGTACGGCAGTTTCGTTGAGGTTCACGGCGTTGGCGTTTTCGCCGTTTTCATCGCCGGGAAGGATGATATCATTTTGATCCATAGACGTTCCTCCTGTTCGTTCCTGCATTCATGGTAACCGGGATTTTTGTCAAAATTATGTACAGGAACGAAACGAAATTTGAATTTCTACTATGATACTATGATTTTTTCCCTTCGTCAAGGGGTGCGGCAGACCAGCCGCCACACCCTGACGTTTCGGGAAAAACTTACTTCTTGCGGAAGGACATGCAGTCGGTGCACTGGTCCTGGGTGGGGTTGGCCTCATGGGTGCCTACAAGGATCTTGTCCAGGGAGCAGTAGTTGGCCTCGTCACAGTGATGGGCACACTGGGTAACGGTGCACTGGATGCTCTGGTTTGCTTTGCAGTTCATAACGCGGACCTCCTTTTTTTGAATTCGGCATTAGTATGGCCGGGAAACCGAAATTCATACACCGACGGGCAAGTTCCCCAATTTTTGAATCTGTACAATTGACATTCTTCCCGCTTCCATGTATAATGTATGCGGAAAAACTTGAGTGTTCCCGATGGGGGCCGAAGTTTTTAAGTTCGTATTATAAAAGACGAAAACGTCTTTGAAAAGAAAGGAAAATTTGCCATGATTTATAGTGCAGAAGTACAGCATATGTGCTCCGTGGCCAAGGGTGCCTACCACGGCCCCGCTCCCATCCCCGAAGAGGGCAAGTGGGTCCAGGCTAAGCAGATCTCCGACATCAGTGGTTTCACCCACGGTATCGGCTGGTGTGCTCCCCAGCAGGGCTGCTGCAAGCTGACCCTGAACGTGAAGGAAGGTATCATCGAGGAGGCTCTGGTGGAGACTCTGGGCTGCTCCGGCATGACCCACTCCGCCGCTATGGCTTCCGAGATCCTGATCGGCAAGACCCTGCTGGAGGCTCTGAACACCGACCTGGTGTGCGACGCCATCAACACCGCCATGCGCGAGCTGTTCCTGCAGATCGTCTACGGCCGTTCCCAGTCCGCCTTCTCCGAGGACGGCCTGGCTGTCGGCGCTTCCCTGGAGGACCTGGGCAAGGGTCTGCGCAGCCAGGTTGGCACCATGTTGGCCACCAAGGCTAAGGGCCCCCGTTACCTGGAGATGGCCGAGGGCTACGTCACCCGCATCGCCCTGGACGAGGAAGACCTGATCACCGGTTACGAGTTCATCAACCTGGGCAGAATGATGGACTTCATCAAGAAGGGCGACGATGCTAACGAGGCTCTGAAGAAGGCTAAG
>JAZSLC010000044.1:0-2863 GCA_045535175.1 Faecousia sp.
CTGGGCTATGGGTTCTCCATCGCCGCACAGGGTATCGCAATGCCCCTGCTCTATGGCCAGAATCTGACCCCCGGCACCATCATCTGCTGCGTGGTGTTCATCCTCTACGGCCTGCGTCTGGGCGGCTACCTGGCCATCCGTGAATTCGGCCGCAGCTCTTATAAGAAGAACATGGTGGGCGAGATCAAGGACGGCAAGACCGTTCCCTTTGGTGTGAAGATCGCCATCTGGACCAGCTGCGCTGTTTTGTATGTGACCCAGATCTCCGGCGTGTTCTACCGCCTGGCCAATGCTGCTGCTGACAATGCCTTCGTGTTCATCGGCGCTGCTGTGATGATCTTTGGTGTGACCCTGGAAACCGCTGCTGACATCCAGAAGAACAACGCCAAGAAGGTAAACCCCAAGCGCTTCGTGGATACCGGCCTGTACCGCATTGTTCGCTGCCCCAACTACCTGGGCGAAATGATTTTCTGGACCGGTGTTCTGCTGAGCGGCATCGGTGCCGTTTCCGGCTGGCAGTGGATCGTGGTGGCCGTGGGCTACATCGGCATCATCTTCGTGATGTTCAGCGGCGCCCGCCGTCTGGAGATCCGTCAGGACAAGAACTACGGAAACGATCCCGAGTACCAGAAGTACGTAAAGACCGTGCCCATTCTGCTGCCCTTCATTCCTCTTTACAGTGTGAAGAAGCACAAGTGGCTGGTTGCTTAATTTATGAGAAAAGGGCCATCGCTTGGATGGCCCTTTTTCAGAAAGAGAGGTATGCAGATGTATCACTTTACCGTTCCCATGGCACTGATGGATTTTGTGCCGGTTGTATTTTTTGGGATTACCGCAGTGCTGCTGCTGAAAGACCTGTATCGGAAAATGCCCCTGTGGAGCTATGTGCTGCTGGCTGCCGGCTCCGTCAATGTGTTCCTGGCAGGCTTCTGTAAGGCCGCCTGGAAGCTGCTGTATGCGGCAAATATCTGCGATTTTCAGGCACTGGAAGAGATGTTCCTGCCTGTGAACTCCCTGGGCCTTCTGTTTGTGGGTCTGGGGCTGGTGGGAATGCTCCTGCGGACGAAGAAAGGTGCCGTGCTGTCGGTGGCACCTCCCGTGTTTGCGGGCTCCATGCCCTTCATCATGATGATGGTGGTGGGTCTTGGTGGTATGTGCGCCGCTCTGAGCATCGTGGCTGTGAAGATGAAGAAGGGCGCCATGATGGTGCTGTTTATTCTGTCCTTTGTATGTGCCATGGCCATGGGCTATATGTCCAGCCAGGACTCCACCCAGGCCTGGGTCAACTGGTCGGAACAGAGCATCAACACCGTTTCTCAGCTGTGCCTGATGCTGGGTGTCCTTGGGCTCCATAAGGCAGGCCTGAAAGATTGGAAGGGAGTCGTACAGTGATTCAGAGAATGCTGGATATTATTGGGCAGACCTTCCCTCTGGAAGAGCTGCCCTGCGGGGAATACGGCAAAATGAAGGTCAGCGGAATGCAGTTTACCGTCCGCCGGTTCTATGCCCAGGGGTTGGGCAACGTATCCTCCATGGTGGCATCGGGATTTTTCGGGCTTATGAAAATGGACACCCTGATCATCACCCCCACCGAGAAGGATATGCCCCTGTTTTCCTATGACCGGGTCCATGCCATGGGCAACGACACCCTGATTTTTGAGCTGTATGACACCCTGCTGGGGAACACGGACCTGTCCGCCCTGGAGCAGGTAAAGCAGGAGGCGGCCTATCTTCCCGACCATGACCTGGGAAGTCACTGGTATGATGATATCAAGCTGCCGGTGAGCCTTTCCAAGAAGGGCAAAAAGACCCAGACCTCCGGTTTTGATGCCACGGTGGTCCATTACCTGGCCAAGTTCCTGGAAACGGCCCGGTCCGCCGAAGCCTGCCAGGCGGCACCCAAGCAGGAAAAGGCTTCGGTGTATGTGGAAGGCTTGCTCCAAAAGGGCGGTCCCTCCACCGATGTGTTCAAGAAAGGCATCGGCCCCGAGAAAACGGCCGATTTGTTCCGCAAATACCTGTTTGCAACGGAAAACCCCTGAAATATTCCATAAAAACGGCCCCTATGTTCCTGGAAACGGAGCATGGGGGCTTTCCTTTCGGTGAAGTTAAGAAGAACTTAAGGAATCCAATCCTTTCATCTTAAGAAAAAGGCTGTTATAATAGGACCATCGAGAGCGGGAGGGGATCGCCATGTACAATGTTTTGATTTGCGATGATCAGCCGGATATTGTCAATGCCCTGAAGATTTATCTGAAACCGGAGGGATACCGGCTCTTTGAGGCATTTGACGGCCTTCAGGCCCTGGAGGTTTTGGAGCAGGAGGACATTCATCTGGTGCTGCTGGATATTATGATGCCCGGCTTGGACGGCATTGCCGTTGCCGCAAAGATCCGGGAGTTTTCCAATGTGCCCATTATTTTCCTGACCGCCAAGAGCGAGACAGAGGATCTGGTGCTGGGCCTGAATGTGGGTGCCGATGACTACATCACCAAGCCCTTTGTGCCGGTGGAGGTGCTGGCTCGGGTACGCAGCCAGCTGCGCCGTTACGCCAAGCTGGGCAGCCGTCCGGATAGTGAAAGCACCCTGATGGTAGGCACTGTTTCCCTGAACGACACCACCAAGGAAGTGACCGTAGATGGTGAACCGGTGACCCTAACCCCCATTGAATACAGCATTCTGAAATTTTTAATGCAATCCCCCGGCAAGGTGTATTCCTCCAAAGCGCTCTATGAAGCCGTGTGGCAGGAGCCGGCTTACGGCAGTGAAGGCGCTGTGGCGGTACATATCCGCCACCTGCGGGAAAAAATTGAAATTGACCCCTCCAATCCTCGGTACTTAAAAGTAAGTCGGATCGTAGCCA
>JAZSLC010000153.1:0-7797 GCA_045535175.1 Faecousia sp.
CACGAATGTCTACATTATAAAAGTCCGCAAGTTCAATGAGCATATCCAGGTCGGGCATATTGCTGCCTGTCTCCCACCGGGATACGGTTCGGGAGGATACATAGAATTGCTCGGCCAGCTGCTCCTGGGTCAGCCCTTTGTCCTTGCGCAGGTATTTCAGAAATTCACCTGTTTTTTGCTGGTTCATTCAGAACCCCTCCTTTCGTGCCAATCATAGCGCCGGCCTGCCAGAAACACCACGACACAAAGCGGGAAATGCCGTGATTACGGGCCGGACATATCATGTCCGGTTGATTGTACCACCATTGTTTCCGAATATCCACCACAATTTTCCCTGTTTCCGACGAGAGGATTTGCAGCAGATCTTGATAGATTTTCTGAGGCAACCCTCACGAATATATCAGAATGGCAGCGTATATTTCCCCTTGCCTTACAAATAATAGCATCGTAATTTGACATTTACGAGGAGAGAAGATATATGAAAGCAACAGGTATTGTCCGCCGTGTCGACGACCTCGGCAGAATCGTCACCCCCAAGGAAATCCGCCGCACCCTCCGCATCCGTGAAGGCGACCCGTTGCTGAAAACATTGACACCTCTCGACAGATTCTGTTGGGCTGTACATAGTATGATAAATCGGCACACAGAATAACCACGCTATACTTTTCAAATATCTATGCTATGATAAGGGAAACAAATCTGTTTTGCAAAAGAAGCCGGCCCGACTTGTGTTGTGCACACAAACTGGGCCGGTTCATTTCCTTTTTATTTTCTTATCCAGAATGATAGCACTCAGCCTCTCAGTAAAAAGCAGCTGGTGTAAGCCATTTTGTCGGCGCCATAGTAATAGGTCAGGCCGTTGGCTTTGCAGACCTCCAGCACCAGCATACCGTAGGCCTCCATGGAGGAAATCTGCTTGTCCGGGAAACGGCAAGGTTCATCCGGATAGGTGCATTTGGCGCAGGCTGTACAGCAACCCGCACCGATAGCAAGCACATCCAGGCCCGCCTGACGGAGATTTTTGTACATTTCCGCGAAGTGTTCCTTGTGGTCTGCTTCAATTTCCATCATGGCTTCAAAGTCGAAGCCGTCTTCAATATCGCCGTAGGTCTGCACCAGAATGCCGTAGGTGCAGACCTTGATTTCTTCGCCGCATTCTTCCAGGGTACCACAGCCAGGAGGACAGCTCCAGCGTTTGCCGTACTGGCCGCAGGAATTCACGGCGCACATATCCCGGACTTCCGGTTTCAATTCAATGGTAGAAACATCCAGAGGTGCCCAGGCGGAAAAGCCCGCTTCCTCCGCAATTTTTGACAGCTGCTCGTAGGTCATTCTTCCTCCTCCGCAAATTCCAATGCATCCACATAACAATCCTGGAAATTCGGCAGGCTTGCCAGTTCCAAGAATTCCGTTTCTTTGGCGAGTTTTCGGCTGTAAGTAAATTCATCCCTACTCAGGGCACAAAGTTTGGCTCCTTCTCCCGCGGCGTTGCCGATGGGTTGGATCTTATCCAACAGCACCGGCGGAATCATGCCGATGCGGCAGGCAGATACCGGATTCATGTAATTGCCAAAAGCACCTGCCAGGTAAACCTTCCGGATATCTGCGACCTGTACATCCAAATGCTCTGCCAGCAGCTCGATACCCGCCCGGATAGCAGCTTTCGCCAGTTGGACTTCCCTGATATCCTTCTGAGTTAACGTAACATTCTCGCAAAGGGTATATTCTTTTCCCTCCAGATAACCGGATTCGTCCAGAATTTCCGTATCCAGAAGCACTGCTACCAGATCCAGAAGACCGGAGCCGCAGAGCCCTTTGGGTTTGGTTTCTTCGATCACATGGTATTTTATTTCGCCGTTTTCCAGCCGTACATGATCTACCGCACCTTCTGCACCCCGCATACCGCAGGAGATCTTTGCACCCTCGAAGGCAGGTCCAGCAGCGGTGGAACAGGCGATGCGGCGTTCTTTGTTTCCCAGAACCATTTCCCCGTTGGTGCCGATGTCGATGAGCAGGGTCAATTCCTCCTGCTGATCAAACCGGGTGGACACCATGCATCCTACCGTGTCACCACCCACAAAACCCGCGATGTTGGGTAGGATCCTTGCCTTTTCTTTTTCCATGGCCTCAAAAACGGCGGGCATATAGGGCGGAGTCACCAGAGGTTTCGGGTCGATGTTCAGCAACAGATGGTGCATGGCTGTGTTGCCCACGATGGTGGCCGTACCCACAGCTTCCGGGCGGATATCCACGTTTTTGCAAACTTTTTCCGTCAGTTCCACCAGAGCATTTCGGATGCAACGGCTTAAGATTTCCCCATTTCCGTCCAGAGCGTGCTGGATTCGGGAGATCACATCTGCGCCGAACTGGCTTTGCGGATTCATGCAGCTTTCCTGTGCCAGAAGGTCTCCCGTGTGTCCGTCCAGAAGATAGCAAACCACAGTGGTAGTGCCGATATCGAAGGCCAGAACGTAGTCAAATTCCTCATCCGGCTTTGTTTCGGCAGCGACACCGGAGGTAAGGATGGTGACCTTTTCCTCTGCCTCCGTGAACACGGTCATATCCCGGTCAACTACACTTTGACAGGCCAGAACTTCCTTGCCCTCCAGCCCTACCTTACACTTGCCGCAGGTGCCTTTTCCGCCGCAGGGTGCGTCCGGCCGGAGGCCTGCTGCGATCTGTGCCGAAAGTAAAGAAGTACCTGCTTCCACCGGAACAGAAATATTATCAGGCAGGAAGGTTACAGTATATCGTTTCATGGAGTTCCCTCCTTGGATTGCAGACAGGGACCGATGTTGCCATCGGTCCCTTTTATAGTAAACTATGCAGATAAATTAAGCAACCAGTTCCTTGGCCTTCTTAGCAGCAGTGGCAGCGTCGGGGGTGTAAGCGTCAGCGCCAACCTTGTCAGCGAATTCCTGGCTGATGGGAGCGCCGCCAACCATGATCTTGTAGTCCTTACCGGCAGCCTTCAGAGCAGCAACGGTGGCTTCCAGAGCGGGCATGGTGGTGGTCAGCAGAGCGGAGCAGGCCACGATCTTCACGCCGTCTTCAGCGGCAGCAGCCACGAACTTGTCAGCGGGAACATCTACGCCCAGGTCGATGACCTCGAAACCGGCGGACTCGATCATCATGGCAACCAGGTTCTTGCCGATATCGTGGAGGTCGCCTGCCACGGTGCCGATGACGACCTTGCCCAGGGCACCTGCTGCGCCGGCTGCCAGATGGGGTTTCAGGACCTCAACGCCCTTTTTCATGGCCTTGGCAGCGATCAGCATTTCGGGAACGAAAATTTCGCCGTTCTTGAACTTTTCGCCAACCACATCCATAGCAGCGATCATCTTGTTCAGAATTTCATCAGGAGCGAAGCCTGCATCCAGAGCTTCCTGAACAGCAGCGGGAGTCAGCTTGGCCTTGCCGCGGGATACCAGATCATAAACTTTTTCGATAGCCATATGTATATTCTCCTTATTCAAATTATCAATATAATATTTAGTTCTTAACCGGCCCAAACAGGCCTTCGCGATAAGCGCCGATGTATTCCATGCAGTAATCGTCCAGACCCAACAGTGCCTCGGTGGCGAAGATAACGCCCATCATGTCCCGGTTGGTGGGATCCAGGATGGCGGAGTCCAGACCGGCGTTCATGGCCAGAACGGTGAAACCTAAATTGATCATCTTGCGCACCGGCAGGTTAAAGGAAATGTTGGACACCGCAGCGGTAATGTGGATGGAAGGATACTGCTCACGAACGGTGGTAATGACCTCGATATTGGTCTCGATGCCGTTTTCGCTGGTGCAGAGCATTTCCACCAGGGGATCGATGTGGATGCGGCTGGGAGCGATGCCGTATTCCTTGGCTTTCGCCATGATCTTGTCGAAGACCTTTAAGCGGTCAGCAGCGTTCTTGGGGATACCGGTGTCGTCAGACAGCAGGGCGATGACCTGCCAGCCTTTGTTTTCCGCCAGAATGGGGAAGATCTTGTCGATCTTGTCGCCTTCGCCAGAGACAGAGTTGATCAGGCCGGGCTTGTTGCAGAATTTGTAAGCCTGCGCCAAAACGTCGGCAGAGGGAGAGTCCACCGCGATGGGAAGGTCAGAAACCTCCTGGATACACTCGATCATCCATTTCAGGGTTTCGACCTCTACTTCTTCAGGAACGCTGGCACAGCAGTCGATGAAGGTGGCACCAGCTTCCTCCTGGGCGATGGCACGGGCCTTGATGAAAGCCGCATCCCGCTCAGCAATGGCCTTGGCAACGGCAGGAATGGAGCCGTTGATCTTTTCACCAATAATAATCATTTGAAGGATTCCTCCTAAACGGGTATGTAAGAAGTTTAGAACATGATGTTCATGGGCAGACGGGCAGCCTCGATATCCTCCAGCTTGTGGCCATATTTCTCACAGTTGTACTTGTCGATGGCATCCCAGATGCCTGCGTAGGTGCCTTCGTACAGAGAGCCGGGACCTCCCTGGGTGATGCAGGGGATGAAGTACTTGTCGCCGCAGCGCTCGATGGCTTCCAGTGCAGCCTTGGTGCAGTCTTCCTGGGTCCAGCCATCGAAGTCGACCTGCTTGTTATCGATCTCGCCCATGAAGGTCATCTGTCCGCCATACTTCTTGATCAGTTCGGGGACGTTGTTGGACTTCATACAGCCCTGCCAAACATCGATGCCCATCTCGATCATGATAGGAACCAGGTTTGCACAATAGGAGTCGGAATGGTGAACGATCAACTCAACACCGTGGTCATGGTAGTACTTGTAAATCTTTTTGTAGGGCTCCAAGAAGAATTCTTCGAACATAGCGGGGCTGATAAAGGAGTTCTTTTCGCTGCCCCAGTCGTCGTGATGGAAGATTACATCGGGATGCAGATTCTCACAGATGCCCTTTGCCAGTTCCATCTCCCAGTCAGCTAGATACTCGATCAGCTCGTGCATCTCATCGGGATATTCATAGAATGCCATCAGGGCTTCTTCGATGCTCATCAGATGGTGGCACTGTTCAAACAGACCGGGAGCCACGAAGCAGGCTTTGTAAGCTTTGGTTCCGTCAACACCGGCATACATGCCCTTGCAGATTTCCCATAGGTGGGGAGGGAAGTCCAGAGAAGGTGCCTTGACGTAATCGCGCCAATTTTCAATGTCCTTAATAACGATCTTGTCGGGGGTATGTACAGGGAACTGGCCGGGCACATTTTCGGGGAAGGAGAAGGTAACACCCCATGCATTGACCATGTCGGGATCGCCCTTCTTCAGCAGGGGAGATGCCATCATGGCGGGATGAATCAGTAGGGAAAGCGCCTCGTACTGGTTGACCAGACGGTCGGGATTGCCGCCGCGTACAACTTCGCGCATATTTTCTTTTGCTGTCAGCATAAATTCTTCCTCCATTTAAAAATTTAATCAGCACAACACAAATTTCGCTCTGTGTTCCGCATAAATGTGTCTCTCCTTATAGCGGACTTTTGTGCAACACATCTATTTAAATCCTAACATTTTCCCTATATTTTGTCAATTCGCCAATTGTTAATTAAAAATATTTCACGTTTCACGCATTTTTCTCCTTTACATTCCACAAAAATGAGGATAAACTAAACATATAAATACAGAGGAGTGATGTGTGATGCAAACGAGTGAGCCACTGCGGTTTCTGCCTACCTTGCCCATGCTGGCAGAATACCTTTCTGCCACCGGATGGAACTGGGAAATGAGCCTTTCTGATAAGCAGCAGCACTACCGGGGGGTACGCCTTTACCACCGGAAACAGAAACTGCAAAAGGACGTACTGTATCTGCTACGCCCTACGGAAAGAGATTTTCCCTTTGACGACTATTCCTATCTGTCTGCTGCGGATCATCCCGGAAAGGCAAACCATCTGATTTGTCCCGGCCATCCCGATGAGGAGATCCTGGATCAGCTTATGGAAGTTTTTTCCCTGTTCCGATCCTGGGAGGAAGCCATTGACTTGTTGATTTACCGTAACGCCAGTCTTCAGGAATTGTGCGAGCTGGGCAGTCAATTTCTGGAAAACCCGGTCTGCATCCACGACGACTGGTTCGTCATGATGGCCATGACAACAGAATACGTCCAGTTGATGGAGCCGGAATACCAAGCAAGTTCCACCAAGGGCTTCATTCCCAGAGCGGTGGTTGAAGATTTCCAAAATGACAACGAGTATCTGGAAACCTACTCTTATCACGATGCTCAGATTTGGCAGCACACAGAGAACCAGAAATCCCTGTACGCAAACCTGTGGGATGGTTCTGTTTATAAGGGACGGCTGCTGGTGGCACAGAGAAACCGGGATTTCCTGCACCGGGATTTTCTGCTGGCAGAGGTTCTATCTCAGCGGGCCGTATGGCTTCTGCGTCGTAAGCAACCAGGTGAAGAAAGTGTTCACCAGAACATGGACACCATTGTCTTTGCTCTGCTACAGGGTCAGCAGTCGGAACCGCAGGATCTTGCACATTTGCTGAATATGCTAAACTGGAAGAATACAGACCGCTTCCTCTGTCTGCGGCTCAAACCTCAGCAAAACGGCAGTACCGATATCGCTGTGCACATGCTCCACAGTGACCTGTTTCGGGTCTTTCCTAGAGGCTACATCTTGCTGGGAAATCAAGAACAGTGTGTGGTGTGGAATTTATCTCAATTTCCCGACTCTGTCTCCCGGATCCATCATCTGCTGGCACCCCTTTGCCGGGATTACTGCCTGTATGCCGGCATCAGTGCACCGGTGACAGGTATCCAGGAATGGAATGCGGCCTATTACCAGGCAGGCGCCGCATTGGACCACGCCTTCCGGCTGCGAAGCGAGAAATGGATTCTGGCTTTCCCTGAATGCGCCCTTGCCCATATTCTGAAGACGCTGCCGCTACCGCTGACTCCAGGTCACCTGATCGCTCCGGAACTGCTTGATCTCATGGCTTATGACAAAGAAAATGATACGCCCTATTTTGATACTCTGCGGGAATATCTTCTCAAAGAGCGAGATATCCCCCAAACTTCCCAGACGCTGATCATCCACCGCACCACATTACTTTACCGCCTGAAAAAGATCCAATCTCTGATCCGGATCAATCTGGAAGATCCCTGGCAGCGGCTATATCTGACACTGTCTCTGTGGATCCTAGAGAACGAAAATCAAAAATGATGTCACACTTACGTAATAAGCCGGTCTTTCAACCGCATAATTCCCCTTTTCCTGCAAACAATACCATTGTTCAAGTTGGAAATTAAGGAGAGAAGATATATGAAAGCAACCGGCATTGTAAGACGGGTAGATGATCTTGGTCGTATTGTCATTCCCAAGGAGATCCGCCGTACGTTACGCATCCGGGAGGGTGACCCGTCACAGACAACATTGGCACTGTGGGAGATTTTCAGCTTCGCAATGCTGGATCTCAGCAAACGGAACCGCTGGGATGGTACATACTGACGAAAATAGCAATTTAACGGTATGTATTCGGGAAGACAAAAATTGGGCATCTGCCGATCAAGGCAGATGCCTGGTTTTATTCTTGGGGAACTTTTGATAGAGAATACAAAAGATAAGTTCCCTACAAATCAAAATGTCCGCCAGCACTTGGAGCGCATAAACTCCACGATCTCACCATTATCCCGGTCCTCATAATAGGCCACCAGCAGCCGCTTAAACTCCGGTACATGGCTTTCCGGGATGACGATCAGGCCCTGCCCCTTAGCAATCATGTAGTGGTTGGCGAAGATGACCGATGCACGCTTGTTGCCGTCATTAAAAATCTGGGTTTTCATGCAGTACAGGCACAGCCGGATG
>JAZSLC010000128.1:0-5365 GCA_045535175.1 Faecousia sp.
GGCCCGGTTCTGCCTTGCCTCGATGACGGCCTGGGTAATCCGTTCAATGAGGAACTGGAGCATTTCGTCCCCCACCATAATCTCCGGGTTGTTGTCACTGACGTTGGCGGCAGGGATGTATTCCTGATCAGGCGTCATAAATTCTTTCAGAATTGCCAGATTGCTGCGGCGACCTTTTATTCCGGCAATACGGCTGGGAAAGAAAAATGTGGGACCTGTATGATTGTGGATGGCGGAGAGGATGACCTTCATGGGGTCGATACCCAGGTCGTTGCCTGCAAGACGCTGCCGCACTGCCTCCACTATGTTCCATGTGACACCCAGCAGGTCAGCAGAGCAGAGGATCATTTGCTCATTCTCTGCTTCCACCGCCATAGCGGTGACGGTGATGGGCTTTTCCACGTACTCGCTGATCCGCTCCGCGAACTGACCAGCCAGAGAGATCTTCTTTTCCGGAGTGATGCTTACTTCGGACCAACCGATGTTTAGTTTTGCCATAGTCAATGCCTCCATTTTTGCTTTTATCTTTCCTGCAGAAGCGCAAGTATTTCAGAAAAACTTTCAAAACGCCAATCGCAGGATAGGTCCTCTGGGGATACTGCACACACATAATGTGCAGTACGAATACCGGCAGCACGGCCGCTGCCTAAATCACATTCCCTGTCGCCAATCATAACCGCCTGGGAAGGATCAATGCCGTATTGATTCATGAGATACAGCAAGGAATCCGGGGAAGGTTTGGCCGCAAATCCCTGGGATTCGGATCCCAGGACATCCCGGAAATAGTCCTTCAGGCCGTGTTTTTCCAGATAGGTAAGTGTTTGGGAACGTTTGCGGTGTGTAAAGATGTAATTCTCTCCACCAATCGCACGAATCTGATCCAACACTTCCCGAACCCCTTCAAAAGGTTCCGCAAGAAACTTGATCACGGTTATCCGCCGATAGTGTCGATAGGCCTCTGTCAGGGCATTCCGGTTTATACAAAAGAGATCCGCATAGTGATTGCGGGCTGCAGGAATCGTATCCAGCATAAGCTTCATGGCCTCTGCCGGATCACAATCATACCCAAACTCCCGCAAGCCCTGCCGCAGGTTCTCAATGATTATAGGATAGGTATCAAAAAGGGTTCCGTCAAAGTCCCAAAAGAAGTGGCGAACATTTTTCATCGTAGGATTAGAATACATGGTGTTCCCTTTCGTAAATAGATGCCGACACAAATTAGCAGTTTTCTATGAGGTCCTCTTTTCGGTAGGCACGGGTGGCTGCAAAGTTTCCGTGGGTATCCTAAATCCGTACCCGTAGCCAATACTGGGGAAGATCCGGATTCTTTTCCAGCCAGGGCCGAAGGTCGAATTCCGCTTCCCGAAGAAGGCCCTCATTGTGTTTCTGCGTTACCCGAAGGGCAAAACGGTTACCGCAGATAATCGCTACCTCCGAAGCCCCGCTGCAGGTTACCCGCAAGACTACACCTTTAGATCCAACAGAATCAGCATATTCCGGGTTTTACATCCGACAAACAGTCCTTCCTGCGTTCTTTCAGGGGATAACCGTTCGGCATCTGGATACAGGAAAATTATATCATAACGAGATCAATCCGCAAGAAGTAAAATTCACTAGATATATGGAATTTTCCGGATTTCAGAATCCTGCCTCCGGGGATTGCCCGGTGGCTTCCCCGGAGGAGCGTATCATCCCCGCCTGATGCCGGCGCTTATCTGGGGATTCGTACGGGGGAGAAATGGTGCATATCCCGGAAGTAGGCCATATAAGGGGCGCCGGTCAGGAAGGGGGGCTGCTGGGCCAGAATTTCGTCCATTTGAGCCAGCAGCCGGTCCATTTTTGCTGCATCGGAGCCTTCCGGTATCACCCAGGTGTAACCCAGGGACACATGGAAATGGTAGGTGTCATGGCCCGGCAGCTGCAGGCCCAGATTTTCTGCCACCCGGTCCCGGAAGGAGCGGAGGATCCGATCCTGTTCCTCATCGGCGGGGGTCAGACGCACCACCAGACAGTATTTGCTGAAGCGGGCCTTATGGAATTTCATCAGGGCCGGTCCGGGCAGACCTGCCTTGGCCACCGCAGCGGACATATAATCATCCACCTGCTCCATGGGAGCGGTTTTGGGGAGGGCAGCGGGCCAGCTGGTGTCTACGCGCATCTGATCCTTTAGCCCCTGGATCAAAGTCATGTGGTAGCTGTCATTGGGCAGGGTGATGACGTGCCGGTCCATGCCGGAGCTGATGATCATTTCCCGCAGACGGCACAGTACTTCGTAGCCGCCGGATTCCGGTGTGATGGCTGCTACCACCGTATTGCCGGGGTAGGTCCGCACCGATCCGTCTTCAAAGTATTTGATTCCGATAGAACTTCCGTATTGCATCTTAAATCCTCCTCCAATTGGGTTCGCTGGGCAGCAGCGCTTCAAAGTGGGCAATGCAGCCATCTTCCATTTCGCCGGCATACCGGCCTTCCAGGAAGGCGGCAATATAGGTGCCGAAACTGCCCCAGGACTGGGCTTCCTGATCGGGGCAGATGGGGTAGAACAGGGTATCGTTGGCATGGGCAGCATCCCGGTCGCCGGGGGCATCGCCCAGCATCAGCACATGGCCGGGGGCGTATTGATCCTTCAGGGCGGCAACGATCTCTGTCTTGGTGCCGCTTTCCTGGCCCTTTACGGCGGTTACCAGAGGCAGCAGGTCATGCTCTTCCCACTCCCGAAGGAGGGCCTCCGTGGGGGTGGCGGAGACAATGACGATGTCTGCGTGCCGGTGCAGCTGCTGCAGGCACTCCCGCACATGGGGGAAGGGGGGCACACTGCGCACCAGTTCTGCAATGCGTTTGTTCACATCGTAAGACCACTGCAGCACATTCTGCATTTCCTGGTCTTCCGGATGCTCCTGCAGATAGGCTTCCAGACCGGCATTATTCAGGGGCCGGCCAGAGGCAACATAGCTGCGCAGGCTGGGGAGTTCCGGGGCCACAAAGCCCCGTTCCAGCACCTCAGCCCGGTTTGACAGCACATCCAGCGCCTTCAGCAGCACCGGGAACCGGTTGACACCCCGCCATTTGGAGTACAAATTGGCGAAATCCCAGGCTTCCCGGGCATATTTGGACACGGCCTGAAGGCCGAAGTAGTTGATGTAGGCAGGGCAGAAGCACTCCTTGTGCTTGATCTCCATGGTGTCAAAGACGCAGCCGTCAGAATCGATACAAACCAGATATTCTTTACGCATGGCCTTCTCCTTACAGTACAAATTTCCGCAGAGCCTTCGCCAGGCCGTTGGCGGTATTCAGATCCGTCACATAGTCCGCAGCAGCCTTGATCTGCTCCGGGGCATTGCCCATGGCCACACCGATGCCGCAGGCCTTGATGATGGCCAGATCGCTGCTGCTGTCGCCGATGGCCAGGGTTTCTTCATAAGAAACCCCCAACTTTTCCAGGATTACTTCCACTGCCCGGAGTTTATCCAGCCCCCGGTGCAGAAACTCCAGATTGGGGCCGGCGCCGGGACGGGTGTGACCCACAAAACCGGTGGCAGTAACGGCGTCATAGATCTCCTGCTGCAGCGACTGGGGAATGCCGTAGATGTTCATCTTCTCGACAGCCACCCGGTGCTCCCGGAAATAAACCGAGGGCCTTTCCACCGCCGTAAAGCAGTTGTCCCGCACGTACCACACATGATGCTCCGGCACCGGGGCGCTGTCCAGCCGGGCAGCAACGGATTCTTCCAGATAAATGGTGGCGTTGGCGGCGATCTCGTTGTAGAGGCCCTTACCTTCCAGAAGCTCCATCAGTTTGGCAGATTCCTCCGGGGGAATCAGATCTTCGTAAAGGCTCTCGCCGGTGTCCCGGTCGTAGGCCCGGGCACCGTGGCTGGTGACAAAGTAGCGCAGCCCCTGCTGGGTCAGAAGCTGGGGCGGCAGCATATCGAAGACCCGGCCGGTGCAGGGGATCACATGGATGCCCCGGGCGATGGCCTCCTGCACCGCCTTCATATTTTCCATGGAAATGGCAACCTGGCTTTTGCCCAGGGCGGTGCCGTCCATATCCATGAGAATCGCACGTATTTTTTTGCGCATTGGAACCCTCCTGTGTTTTTTCTTCATTATATCCCCGGGGAAGAGCTGTTTCCTTAAAGATGTTGATGCCATATCTGGAAAATATTGATCTGTTGCAGGTCTTATAGGGCAGGGAAGAGAAGATCAATATGAAACTGTTCTTTCAGAAAAATTCCGAAAAAGCGATTATTTGTTGATTTTGTTGATGTAATAGGCTATGATAATGACAGGTGATGCATCATGGCGGAAAGCCCCGTTTTATCCTTGCCGGAGTACTTTGAATTTACCTCCCGGATCCGAATGCGTTCGTCTAAAAAGGAAAAACACTACCACAGCCACTGGGAGATTTACTACCTGGTGGAGGGGGTGTGCAGCATGTTTATTGACGACAAATCCTACCGCCTGACGGCGGGGGATGTGGCCCTGTTTCCCCCGGGGATCATCCACAAGGCCAATTACGAAACTCCCACCTTCTCCCGGCTGCTAATTTACTGCGACAGCGCCTTGATTCCCTCTTCGGCGGAGCCGGTGATTCGCCGGTTTCCGGTTTATCCAAGGGATGAGCGCAGCTGCGACTCCATTCAGGCCATTTTTGAAACCATCCGCCGGGAGTACACCCAGCCGGACGCTTTTTCCGGGGATCTGCTGCGCAGCAAGCTGACGGAGCTGCTGACGCTGATTGCCCGGGGGAGCCAAACGGCCCGGCTGCCCCGGGGAGAAAACTCCGTGGTGGAGCAGGCGGTGGGCTACATCCGCAGCCGCTACATGGAGCCCATTTCCCTGGGGGATGTGGCGGGGCACTGCTTCGTCAGCCGGGAGCACCTGTCCCGGATCTTCAAACGGGAGACGGGCCTGAACCTGAGCGAATACCTGATGATCTACCGGCTGCAGAAGGCCGAGTCCCTGCTGCGCCAAACCCCCGGTCTTCGGATTTCCGAGGTGGCCCAGCGGTGCGGCTTCAACGACAGCAACTATTTCTCCAAATCCTTCCGCAAACTGTACGGCTACGCCCCGACAGCCCTTAAGAACCGGATGCAATAACCAAAAAACACAGCCACCTACTTTTGTGGCTGTGTTTTTCTATTTCACTGAAACGGCAGAGGGCAGGCGCAAGGTGGCGGTGGTGCCTTCGGGGCTGCTTTCGTAGGAAAGGCCGTAGTCCTTGCCGAAGAGCAGCTGCACCCGCTGGTGCACATTGGGCACCCCGTAGCCGGAATCGGTGCCCGGCTCCAGAATGGAGCCCAGCTTCTCCGGCGGGATCCCGGGGCCGTTGTCGGAGACCCGGAAGAGAATCGTGTTGTTTTCC
>JAZSLC010000184.1:0-10045 GCA_045535175.1 Faecousia sp.
AGGTGCCGAATTCCGTCAGAGTGAAAGAATCCGGACCGGACCGGACAATGTCGGTTCCACTGTTAGGTCCGTCCTGAGGGAAGCTGACATCGGTACCGGGGGCCACGGTTGCGGCGTTGTCAGGGGGCATCAGCGCGAAGAAATCTGCATAGCCCAGTACAGTACCTGCCGGACCCTGGGGGCCGGCGGGACCGGTTTCACCGGTGGGTCCTTGAGGACCAACAGGTCCTTGAGGACCTACAGGACCCTGGGGACCGACGGGACCCTGGGGACCCGCTGGCCCCGGTTCCCCCATAGGTCCCTGAGGTCCCATGGGGCCGGGGATGCCTTCAGGACCCTGAGGACCAACGGGACCTCTTACACCGGGAACACCTTGAGGACCGGCGGGTCCTCTTGGACCAACCGGCCCCTGGGGACCGGGAGGACCTGGTGGACAGTTCATACAGCAGCATTGGCACCCCTGATTTGGGCAGTCGTGCGCTTCTGGGCGGTGACGTTTGCAGGTGTTGTCGTCGAACTGGGGCTCATTTCTTCTGTCATCGAAGCAATTGTATCTGTTCAAAAGAATCCCTCCTTCATGAAGCTTCTGAAGCATCCTATGCGCTTTCGACGCGTTTTGACACAGCAAAGAGGGATTTCGGTGCGCTCAGCTCCAGTTGATCTGAGCTTTCAGGACTTCAGCGGCCGCGGCCCCTTCCTGGCGGTAATTGGTGATGGAAACAGGCTTCCCGGCGGTGATTCTGCGGTTTTGATCGTCAATCAGCAAGGGCACAAAGTCGAGTTTCCTGCCGGTTTTCTTATAAAACAGCTCCCCGATGTACAAAAAGCCTTCGTAAATCTCGCTGGGAGTGTCGTAGCCCTCCCGGTACTGAATGTCGGGAAACACAATGAGATGTTCCGACCCAAGAAGATACTTTAACCCCTGCTTGATGGTGGTCATGGACTTCAGTCCATCCCGGTAGACCGGCACTGCCTGCAGGGATTTCATCAGCGGTGGTGCGATGAAGCTCATAATATGGGCAGCAAGGCTGAATTTTCTGGCCTTCTTGCCCCGGCGGGCCGCAAAGGTATATTCCGTCAGGTGCTGAACGGTGGATTCCCGGTCAAAGAACATATGGATGATCATGGGGTGCAGCTCGGTGGGGAGCCACTTCAGGGTGGTGTAGGGGCCGTGCATATCCAGATGCCGGCAGACAAAGACCGCCGGTGCCTCCGGCAACTCAAAATCGCAACGGTATTTCCGGGAAAAAGTGCGAAATACCCACCGGGCAAACTTGCCGTAGGGGCCGTAAATATGTTCCTGCTGGGGTTTCTTCGCTGGGAGATTGGTGATTTGCTGCATTGGTCCATCGCTCCATCATTTGGTAATGTATATTTATGGTAGTCAGCCATTATCAAGATAAAATCAACTAAAGTTCAAGATTTGTTGAAGTTTGGTTGAAAAATCTCTGCTATAATGGGAATAACGAACTTCTTTGAGGGGGAAGCGGAATGCTGAAAGTATTGATTGCAGAGGATGATCAGGAGCTTCGGCGGCTGTTCAGCCATGTGCTGCACCGCAATGGCTACACGGTCGTAGGGGTGTCCAACGGCCAGGAGGCTCTGGAAGCCATGGATGCGGACTTTTTTGACATCATCATTTCGGATATTATGATGCCTGTCATGGATGGCTATGAACTGGTGCGGCAGCTGCGGGATGTGGGCAATACCACCCCTGTATTAATGATCACCGCCAAGGACGCCTTTGACGATATGCGGATGGGGTTCCAGTCCGGCGTGGATGATTACATGGTCAAGCCCATCAATGTCCACGAGATGGTGCTGCGGGTGCAGGCCCTTCTGCGCCGGGCCCAAATGATCAATGACCGGCGGCAGACCATTGGAGAGACAGTGATGGAATGCGACTCTCTGACTGTAACCGTTTCCGGGGAGAGTATGATCCTCCCGCAGAAGGAATTCATGCTGCTCTATAAAATGGCGGCCTATCCCGGGAAGATCTTCACCCGGCAGCAGCTGATGGACGAAATCTGGGGGTACGACTCCGAAAGCGACACCCACACTGTGGATGTACATATCGGAAGACTCCGTGACCGCTTCCGGGAAAACAAGGACTTTAGGATTGTGACGATTCGGGGTGTGGGCTACAAGGTGGTGCGGCTGTGAATACCAGAGAACGCTTTGAAACAGTCCGTCAGGAGCGGCGGAACCGGTTCAGCCTCCGCGCCCGGCTGACAATTCTGGTTACATTGGAATTGGTTGTGTGTGCGTTGGTTGCCTTTGGCATCGACTTGCTGCTGAACGATGTCCTTTCCTTGGAGTGGGAAGTGCCCTGGATTCTGGAACTGATTTTTGTGAGCCTGCTGGTGGGGATCCTTGTTACCAGTCAGCTTTCCAAGTATTTCTTCAATCCAATCAAAAAGCTGCGGGGCGCCATGGACAAGGTTGCAGAGGGGGATTTTTCCGTTCGCCTGGAGGAACGCTCCAGCTCCAAGGAGATTATGGAGATCTACACCGGCTTCAACCTGATGGCCCATGAGCTGAACTCCACCGAGATTCTCCAGACGGATTTTGTGTCCAATGTGTCCCATGAGTTCAAAACCCCCATCAATGCCATTGAGGGGTACTCTACCTTGCTGCAGGGAAGTGAGAATCTGGATCACAATGAACGGGAGTACGTGGAAAAGATTTTGCTGAATACCCGGCGGCTATCTTCCCTGGTGGGGAGTATTCTGCTGCTGAGTCGGCTGGAAAACCAGCAGATTCCCACCAATCAGACCGAATATCGCCTGGATGAGCAGATTCGCCAATCGGTGGTGGCCCAGGAGACGGCCTGGGTAAGGAAGGACATTGAACTGGATGTGGAGCTGGATCGGATCTCTTACCTTGGGAGCGAACCAACCATGCGCCATGTGTGGGACAACCTGATCTCCAACGCTATTAAATTCAGCCCTCAGGGGGGCCTGGTGAAGCTGCGCCTGACCCGGAAGCTTTGGAAACTGGTCTTTACCATAGAGGATCAGGGGCCGGGGCTTTCCGAGGAGGCCCAGCGGCACATTTTTGACAAATTCTATCAGGCAGACAGCTCCCACAAGCAGGAGGGCAACGGCCTGGGTCTGGCACTGGTAAAACGGATCCTGACCCTGGAAAAAGGCCAGATCACCGCGGAGAACCTGCCGGAAGGCGGCTGCCGGTTTACCGTGATTCTTCCCACAAAATAGAAAAGCATAACAAAGGGACATCCGATGGAGTTCGGATGTCCTTTTTTCAACAACTGTTGATTCTTAATTGAAGTTCGGTTGCAGTTTTAGGATTATATTCCTGATAGAGACTGGCTGCAAAGGCTGAGTTTAATCCATGAAGAAAAGAGAGATGGACCGTGGCAAAAGGATATGTGCTGTACAACCCTCTGGCGGGGGACAAATGCGGCGATGAAGATGCAAAACTGCTGCAGTATGTACTGGAGGAACCGCTGGAGTTTTTCGATATCACACGAATCACAAACTATACCGCTTTTCTCAGCGGATTGGAAAGCGATGATTACCTGGTGCTTATGGGTGGGGACGGGACCCTGAACCGGTTCGTCAACGACACCCGGGGCCTTTCCATAGCCCGGGAAATCCTGTATTTCCCCACCGGTACAGGCAACGATTTCGCTGCAGACCTTGGGCATGAGGCTTTTGATCCCCCATTTTCCGTTGCTCCATATCTGAAAGATCTTCCCACTGTGGAGGTTAAGGGGAAGACATACCGCTTCCTGAACGGTGTGGGCTTTGGCCTTGACGGCTATTGCTGTCAGGAGGGAGACCGGCGCAGAAAAAGCACCGGCAAAAGGATCAACTACGGGCTGATCGCCGTACAGGGGCTCCTGTTTCGTTTTGAGCCCCGGAATGCAAGGATTACGGTGGATGGGAAAGTATATGAATATGAAAACGTATGGATCGCACCCACTATGCATGGACGATACTACGGTGGCGGCATGATGCCGGCACCCGGACAGGACAGAACCTCCGGTGTGCTTTCCCTGATGGTGTTTCATGGGGCAGGGCGGCTGAGAACTCTCTGTGTATTTCCCGGTATTTTCAGCGGGCGGCACGTGAAACATACCAATCTGGTGGCCATCCACCAAGGCAGTGAAATCACCGTGGAATTCGATCGGCCCACGCCCCTGCAAATGGACGGCGAGACCGTCTTGAATGTGACGAGCTACACGGCCAGGATTCCGCAGGGATCCGGAAACAGGAAGGAGGCGCTGTAATATGGGCGAAAAAAAGACATCCATCCTTTACCGGGTGATCAAGTGGACGGTAAAAACCTTTTATCCCCAAATGGAAGTGGTCGGTCAGGAGCTGCTTCCCGGGGAGCCGGTGATCATTGTGGGAAACCATGCACAGATGAACGGCCCCATTGCCTGTGAACTCTATGCACCGGGAAGCCATTACATATGGTGCGCCGGGGAAATGATGCAGCTCAAAGAGGTGCCTGCCTATGCTTACCGGGATTTTTGGTCCGGAAAGCCCCGGTATATCCGCTGGTTTTACCGGCTTCTGTCGTATATCATTGCCCCCTTGTCTGTGTGCGTATTCAATAATGCCAACACCATCGGGGTTTACCATGACGCCCGGATTCTTTCTACCTTCAAGCAGACAGTGAAGCGACTTCGGGAGGGGAACCATGTGGTGATTTTCCCTGAGCATGATGCGCCTCACAACCATATTCTCTGCCGGTTCCGGGAGGAATTTGTGGATATTGCAAAGCTGTATTACAGGCGCACCGGGAAAGAGATGTGTTTCGTTCCGCTCTACATTGCCCCGGGCCTGAAGCAAATGCATTTGGGAAAGCCCATCCGGTACGATCCCCAGAATTCACCTCAGCAGGAGCGGGAGAGAATCTGTGGTTACCTGATGGACGAGATTACCCAAATTGCCACTGGTTTGCCGGAACATAAGGTGGTTCCCTACAATAACATTCCCAAAAGAGAATATGGAAGCAACATCGGATTTGCTGCAGCCGGAAGCACTAACCGGGAAACGGAGGTATTATGAGAGTTATTAAAAGAAGTCTGAGTGCGATTGCAGTCAGTATCGCAGAACTGCTCATTGGTATTTTGCTGCTGATCAATCCGGTGGGACTGTCCACAGCGGTGATCGTTATTTTCGGAATCGTGCTGACGGTTCTGGGGCTGAATTATACGGTCCGGTATTTCTTCGCTGAACCGGAGAAAGCGGCTGACGGACAGCTGCTGGCCAAGGGGCTCATTGCCCTTCTGGCGGGCTTTTACTGCGCATTCCGGTCCCACTGGTTCCTGGTGGTGTTTCCGGTACTGACGGTTCTTTATGGCGTGGTAATTCTGTGCGGCGGGCTGATTAAATTGCAGTGGATGACGGATATTCTCCGCATGAAGCGAAGTCGGTGGATCTGGGCAGGGCTCGGTGCCGGAGTATCCATTCTCTGCGGTGGGGTGATCCTTGCAAACCCCTTCCGGTCTGCTGAAGTATTGTGGATGTTTATTGGAATCAGTTTGATGGTGGAAGCGTTCTTTGACGTGATGGCAGCGCTATTTGGCAACAGGGACCCGCGGGCCGGTGAAAAGAACAACTCGGCGACGGTCCTCAAACAGTGAAATATCAGAATTCTTATGGAAAAGTGCAGCTTCCTGTGCTATAATGTGGCGTAGAAAAGAAAGCAGGAGGAGACAGTTCCATGGAATACAGACACCTTCCCCACGGAATGCCCCATGAGCAGTTCAGTGTGTTGGGCCTTGGCTTGGGCGGCATCGGGAAAACCCCGGCCGATGAAATCGAGGCTATTATCCGCAAAGCCATTGATCACGGCATCAACTTTTTTGATATGTGTACCGCAGGTGCTACCTATGCGCCCTTTGGCAGAGCCATTGCCGGCCAACGGGAAAAGGTATTTCTGCAGGTCCACTTCGGCGCTGTCTATGACGAAAACGGGGAATACGGCTGGTGCCGGGATTTTGATACCATCCAAAAGACCTTCCTGTGGGAACTGGAAACCATGGGAACGGACTATGTGGACTTCGGATTCCTCCACTGCGTGGATACGGACGATGACTATGACAAGCTGGTGGAAATCGGGGTTCTGGATTACCTGAAGCAGCTGAAGGCAGACGGGGTGGTCCGGCATATCGGTTTCTCGTCCCACACACCGTCTGTTGCCAACCGGATCATCGACACGGGGATGGTGGACATGATGATGTTCTCCATCAACCCGGCCTACGACTTTGAAAAGGGCGACGAGTACGGCATTGGCTCCGTCAAAGAGCGTTTTGAACTGTTCCGGCGCTGCGCAAAAGAGGGGATCGGCATCTCCGTGATGAAGCCCTTCTTTGCAGGTCAGCTGCTGAGTGCAGAGCAATCTCCCTTTGGGGTTGCTCTGACCCACAACCAGTGCCTGCAGTATTCCATCGACCGCCCCGGTGTTTTGGTGGCACTTCCCGGTGTGCAGACCATGGCGCATCTGGATCAGGTTTTGCAGTTCCTGACGGCTACCGAGGAGGAAAAGGACTATTCTGTCATCGGAAGCTTTACGGCGGACACCATTTCCGGCACCTGTGTTTACTGCAATCACTGCCAGCCCTGTCCGGCAGGCATCGATATTGGTCTGGTAAACAAGTATTATGATTTGGCCCAGGCAGGGGATGACCTGGCGGCCAATCACTATACCAAGCTTTTCGTTCAGGCAGATGCGTGCCTCCACTGTGGGCACTGCGAGTCCCGCTGCCCCTTTGGGGTCAGGCAGGAGCGCAGAATGGAAGATATCAGCCGGTTCTTTGGTATGAATACACAATTTTAAGAATATACAATGAACCCTGCCACAGAACGATCTGAATCGTTCTGTGGCAGGGTTTTATTTATGTGGATTCTGTGCCGGGCAACATGGCGGCGAACCGCAGCAGCTGTTTCCGGGAGGAAATGCCCAGCTTGCTGTAAAGGTTCTTGTTGTGGAATTTCAGGGTGTTCTCCTTGATGCACAGCTGCTCCATGATCTCCGCTGTGGACATTCCGGAGGTGTAGCAATCATAGAGCTGCTGCTCTTTGGGGGTCAGCCGGGCCAGGCCTGCAATAAACAGATCCAGGTGGGCCTGATCCTCCGGGTCGATGGCACCGGAGCAGGCTTTCGGTGCGGTCTCCGGGGGTGGATCTGCAGGGGGCTGGGCAATGGGCTTTGCGATCTGCTTTTCCGTTTCGGCAATAAAGAGCCGAAGTCCCAGCAGGAAGCACTCACTGATGATGTAGGAAACAGAGAGAATTTCAAAATCAATTTGAATCAGCTGCTCGACCAGCCAGACGCCGATGTTCACAAACACCGCCACCGCCAGAATGGCGGCATAGGACACCGAGTCTACTTTGTCCTTAAGGGTGGCGTGGATAATGGTGGTAACCATTGCACCGAAATAACCCAGCAGATAAACGAGATAAATCCCGTGAAGGGGCCCATACACTTTGTTGAGGACCGTCACGCCGTTGATCTTCTGGAAATAGACCTCTTTGTAATAGATGTCAGAGTATCCGGGGCTGGCGGCAATCAGGAACACAACGATGCCAAGACCCAGCAGTGCAACGGAAATCCATTTTGGAAAGCGGATGTGGGTGACGCTGAGAATGATCATCCACATGGACAGGGGCAGAAAAACAGAGCCCAGATAGGCGATGCGGTTTGCAGTCAATGCCTCCGACAAATTCGAAGATACTGCCAGAACATAATAGCCGATGTTGACCACCAGCACCGATGCAAGCAGCAGCAAAAACCAGGGATCCTTCTTTTTGCTGACAAAGAAGTACCCCACCAGAATCATAAGGGACAAGAACGCAGTGACCCCATAAATAATGGACAGATTGCCGGATTTTTCACCAACGGTGCTGCAGCCGGTCAAAAACAGTGCCATCAGGGGCAGCAGAGAGAGCTTCTCTAAGGTTCTCTGCATGAAAATCATCCTCCTTTTTGCTGTCCCACACTTTTTCCCACACTTATTTGTGAAAAAATCATGCTCCCCACACTTTTTGCCGTGGTTAGTGTGGCGACACGGATTGGATGTCCAGGTAAAATATTCTTGCAAGGTTTCGAAGGAGGGTATAGAACCTGCCACGGAAATTGAGGTGCCCCATGATACCGGAGGTATCATGTTCTGTGCAGACGCGCCAACGAACACACAGACCGCCTCTTATCCTAATATTATCATTTATTTTGGTTCAGGTCAAGGATACATCCCCGGAAACCAAAGAAAACAAAAGGGCAAGTTTACCTGCGGATAGAGGCTTCCCTTGAAAAATTAAGTCTGGCAGGAATGCCGAAGGGAGAATGATTATGAAAAAGATGATTGCAATGTTACTGGTCCTGATTATGGTGTTGGCCCTTACCGGCTGCGGCGAGGCGGAGCCTGCGGGCACTACAAAGCCTGCCGGCAATACCCCCGCCGTGACTGTGGCGCCCGTTACAGGTGAGAACTCCGAGAAGCTGGAGTACAGCCTGTGGGACCTGGTATACGACAAGGAGGTTTGGACCTATGACGAGGACGATTGCTACAACGATGATACCTATAGCAAGATCATGCTGATCATCCCCGATGGTGCCGATTCTTATTTGGTCAATGTGGAGATCCGTGTTTCCATTGATGATGCATCCGATTTCCGTGATTATCTGAACAGCTACGGCTTTGATGCCTATGAATATGCGGTCAATAACGCCTATGAACTGGTGAAGGTTGGCGGCGTGGATTGCCTGCAGCAGACCGGAAATTACTGGGGTGAGCCCTGCCAGCGCTTCTTTGGCCGCGTGGAAGGTGCCGGTGCCACCGTATTTGTGGAGATCGTGGGCGATTACGAGGATCCCAGAGTGGCACAGCTGCTTGCCGGTCTGACCGTGAAGCTGCAGGATGTGGGCAATGTGGATGCGCCTTGGCCCTGGGCCGGTGAACCCTTCTCTGCTTCCGATGCCAGTGCAACAGCAGGAAACTATACCGTCAGCAGCAAGTGGCTGCCCATTACCGACTGCATCGTTACTGATGAAACCTTTGATCATGCCGTGGCCGTTTCCGGCTCCAAGGCATATCTGCTGGTGGATGGTGCCCTGAAGCAGTATGCCTACGATGGCAATTCCCTGGTTTTTGAGACGGATTTGATTGATGATGGGGATTTCGCAGGAATCCAGACCGCCAATGATGGGGCAATCTGGATCTCCGGCTTCATGGAGTCTTTGATCAGATACGAAAACGGCACCCAGACCGCCTCCTACGACGGTGCCGACTATGTAAGCATGCATCCCTCCGGAACCTGGGGTATCAGCTGGTTCACCGATCCTGAGTGCCAGAAAATCACCCTGTCCGGCGATACCATGAGTACTTCCACCATGAAATTCAGTGAAGTGGACTCCGTCAGCACCATTCTGGTGGATGAGGATTACATTTATGTATGCGGCCGTGATGCTTCCAGCGGTGATCACAGAGTCTTTGTGTACGGCACGGATGGCTCATTTAAGATGAAGCTCTCCGGTGAAGGCGGCGATGGCCTGGGCAGTGTTACCTTCATCGCCCAGACCACCAACGGCTTCCTGGGCCTGGACGGTAATATGCGTGAGATTCTGCTGTGGACTCAGTCCGGTGAATACATCGGTACCATTGAAGACAGCGACCTGTTCGGTACTTACTATCCCTGGTTCTGCGGCGGTGCAAAGCTGGCAGACGGCAGCATCCTGGTGGTAATGACCGAGGACCGTGCAGACGAGTCTGCCATGGAACTGGTTGCGTTTTGTCTGACAGTATCCTGATCCCGGTGGATTGTACCAGGCTGCATCCGCTTTCAAGGAATTATAGTCGGGTCGCCTTTTGTCTGCAGGATCCGGTTTTACAGTCGAATCAAGTATAGGCACAGGGGGGACAGCTTTACACTGTCCCTTTTGCGCTTATTTGGAAGAAAACGAATGAGGAAAGTGTCCGTGCTTCTTTTGGCAGCCTGCCTGACGGCCTGTTTGGTGGGCTGTGCTGCAGAGCAAGAGCCCCAATTGTGCCGGATCCGCTTCGATCGGG
>JAZSLC010000129.1:0-4023 GCA_045535175.1 Faecousia sp.
GTACGACTTCGCATTGGAATGGTATCAGGATTTAGAACTGGTATGGATGGTGGATGGGGACAGAGTTCCCTACACACCGGAGCTACTGACAAAGATGTATACATGGTTAGACAATGAGGGAGAGTTGTACTTTATCGAAGCGTTGGTTAGTGGCATATATAAGCCCATCGGGGATGTGACCTTCTGGCAAGAAGATATGCCTATTGTCATAGCCGATCCCAAATACAGACGCAAAGAGATAGGAAGAAAGATTATTTTGGCCCTTGTTCAGCGAGGGAGAGACCTTGGCTATGACCACCTGTGCGTTGAAGAAATCTACGATTGGAACGAAGCCTCCAAACGCTGCTTTGAAAGTGTGGGCTTCCGCCCAGACAAGAAAACAGAAAAAGGTATGTCCTACAGACTGACACTTTGACTCGGAGGAAAATAATGATCCAAATAATCAAATCCTATGGCGAGTGCCGGGATTTTGTATCCGGCTTTCAAAGAGACACCAACTTTGCAGATCCCATGCTGGCCAATGAAGCGCAGGTGCAATGCAATCTGATCAGGGCTATAGAAAATCCGGACAGCTATAGTGTTTTTGGCATTTACCGAGAGGATCAGCTGATCGGTCTATTTGCATTTCTTGTTCTTCGGGACGAACAGTACATCGAAATGCTGGTGGGTCTGTCTCACGAAAAGGCGGCCTATTCGGATGCATTCCACTACTTGGAGCAGTATTATCCCGGTTACAGCGTGGACTTTGTATTCAATCCCTCTAACCATGTCCTAAAAGAGCAGTTGGAGCTTCGAAAAGCAGCATTTGAGCCGGAACAGCAGAAGATGGTACTCATCACACCTGTACTTGGTTTGGACACCACCGGAGTGGAAATACTGTCTGAAAAATATGTCGGGCAGTATTGTGCCATCCACAGCACGGACATGTACTGGACCGGAGAGAGGGTAGCCCATGCCCAAGACCGCTTCTGCACGCTCCTTGTGATCCGGGATGATAAGGTCATTGGCTACATAGATATAACCTGTAATTTTGAAGAAAATGAGGTCTATGACCTGCTTGTTCTGAAGGAATACCGCCGGATGGGGTATGGCAGAAAGCTCTTGACAAAAGCTTTGGAGATGAATCAACCCAAGGGCATGATGCTGCTGGTCGATATAGACAATGACCCGGCAATCTCTTTGTATGAGTCCATCGGCTTTGCAAAAGCACAGGGGCAAAACAGTATGGCGGCACATTGGACAGTGCCCGGAAGGAAGAGGTAACTGCAATGATTCACTTAGTCGATATTGATCCCGGCAACTGGCGGCTGAAGCTGGGGGTTGCTGAGTCTCAGAAGCACTATGTTGCCAATTCCACGGTCATGCTGGCAAGAGCCTACGCTTACCGGGAACACCGAAGCAGAGCCTTTATCATCTACCATGATGAAACCCCGGTTGGCATGGGAATGTACCACGATTGCCCGGAGTTGGATGCCTATGATCTTAGTCAACTTTTCATTGACGAGAGGCATCAGGGGAAAGGCTATGGCAAAGCTGCAACGGAAACGGTGCTGGACGCAATGAAAAAGGACGAAAAATACAACAAGATCATCCTGTGCTACATCGAGGGTAACGATGTGGCCAAGAAACTCTATGAGAGCTTTGGCTTCCGTGAAACCGACCGTGATGAAGATGAAATTATCATGGAACTGGAACTACTCTAATCAATAGTATCAGCACAGCGATTGTTGTCTGAATACAAATATTTTGCTGAAAGGTGTGGTTTTTTATGAAGATGAATCGTGTATGGAGGGTTCACGCTTCCTAACCCTCCGAATCAAATTTTGGAGGAAACAAAATGAATAAACAAATTACCATCCGTGAAGCAGTCACGGAAAATGATGTTGCACTCTTTGGGGAGCAGCTTCATACCTACCACAAACGGGATATTTTCTGCGCACCTAATGACGAAGACTTGGAATATTTTCTTGGTTCCGAGTATCACGATCACATGATGATGGTACACAGAAGAAAGCAAGATCAGGCCTATTTTCTCTTCTTTCAGAGGAACGGAAAGGATATTGGCTTCGCAATGACGGTAATTTTCACCTCTGAGGATGGGAAATGCTTCATTATGGAATTTTGCGTTTTCCCGGAGTTCCGCGGAAACGGCACAGGTAAAGAATGTGCCAAAGCTCTGTTGAACTGGGCAAAGGAACACGGAGCACTATACGCTGAGCTGAATTATGGCAGTAATGAACGGCGTCTTCGTTTTTGGAAAAGTATAGGATTCATCGAAAACGGAGTGGACGAATGGGGCGAACCGTTGATGCTCCTGCCTCCCGAAGAGGAAATAGCTTTCACTGTGGAAGTTTTGCAGGACCCGACAGATTGGCAACTTCTCAAACTGCAAAATGGCTTCAAAAGAGAGATTGGCGAAGAAGCTCTGTCCGAGGAACAACAAAGGCAGCTTCAGGAAGCCGTACGAGAAGGCAAAATTACATTCTTTCTTGCCAAACGGGGCTACCGAGCCGTAGGAATGTGCAGTGTTACAAAAGCCTTTTCCACCTTTACCTGCCGGGATACGGGCATCTTTGAGGACTTTTATGTTGAGCCTATCTTCCGTAAGAAAGGCATCGCGCGAATGTTGGCACAAACAGTGCAGGAGTGGAGCAAAGAAAACGGCCTTGCCAGCCTAACCGTCTGCTGTGCTCCCTGTGATGAGAGATTATATCAATCACTGGGATTTAATGTTCCCTTGGGATTATCTTTCGCACATATAGCGGAAACATCGGATTGATCCCGTAACAAAGTAAAAACTACGCCCCACAGGAGGTTAAATTCCTGTGGGGTTTTGTGGTTTGCGCATATCTATAATTGAAAAACATTTCCTGCTCACAAAACCAAATCTCATTTTTTACGGGATATATAGTGTAGGATCCTATGACATAAGAGAAAGGCGTGGTGACCATTGGATGAGAAAATTGTTTCCCTGTTTTGGGATCGAAACGAAGATGCCATAAAGCAGACGGAACAGGTCTACGGTGCATATTTGCAGAAAATCGCATGCAACATTCTTGCAGATCAGGAAGACAGTAAGGAGTGCGTAAATGATGCCTGCCTTGCGGCATGGCGTTCCATTCCCCCTCATCGCCCCAAAGTACTGCGCAGCTATCTTGCAAAGATCACTCGTCAGCTTGCCATTGACCGTCTGCGAGGCAGAAAGAGTATAAAACGAAAAGCCTCGGAATACAATCTATCTCTTTCAGAATTGTCTGACACCTTCTCTGACGGAGACAGCGTGGAGGAAATATTCACCGCAGAACTTTTGCGAGAGGCAATTGCTCGCTTTCTCCGTACGCTTCCAAAGGAAACACAGCTTGCTTTTCTCGGTCGCTATTATTATTTCGATTCTCTAAAGGAAGTGGCGGCTTACTGCGGTATGAAGGAAGGTAAGCTGAAAAGCCTGCTGCACCGCACCCGTCAAGCCCTGAGAAGCTATCTGATCAAGGAGGGATTTGATCTATGAACACCCAACAAATTTTGCATGCCTTAGATGCCACCGATGAAAATTTGCTCCAGGAAATCGACACCATCCGTTGTGCTCATGAAAAGAAACCAAGAACAGGATACAAATGGCTATGGATCGCTGCTTGCCTGTGCGTATTGTGTATCAGTGTATGGGGGCTTACCAATTCCAATCAAAGGGACACACCCCTAATAGAGACACAAATTCTATCACCAAGTATCCAGACTCAAAATACTGAACTATCCCTTGTTCCCACAATCCCGACAGACTCCAAAGACTCTGATATGTACCCGGAAGCAGTGTTGTATTGGGAGCCTTACTACAACGATGTAGATATGGTAATTGCAGACGGAGCTTTGCGACAGGATGTGTTTCTTTTCGGAGAAGACCTTAATACGACCGAATTGGAAAGTATGACCCCGGAAAATATGCCCCAATGGATGACCCTTTCCGGCTATGGACTTTTTCTGAGAGATGGAACCCTGAATCGGATTCATCTGTCAGCCACAACATCC
>JAZSLC010000037.1:0-8682 GCA_045535175.1 Faecousia sp.
AGTTGTAGTTAACACTTGTCTTCCTAAGACCGCTTGGCCTCCGACTTCCTTTGCTTCCCTCTTATCACCGGAGCTCACCACGATTTGTCGGCCAATAAAGGAAATGGTTGAAAAAGCGGTGGAGCTGATCGTGAATAATGAACTGACCGGTATGACTGGCGGCAAGTTTATTTTCCCCGTGTCCTTGGTGGCCAGAGAAACGACAACAAAGGGGGCGTAGCAAACTCATGTTTTGCTACGGCCCCAATTCCCCAATTTAGGAGGTATTTCATGAAAACAGGACTTACCAAAAAGCAGAAAGTCACTGAGGTATATTACAATGCTAAGGCAGATGTTCTGCTTTGATACCAGCTTTTAAAATTTCAATGGCGGATAATTTTTAATTGCGTCTGCCTAAAATAGATGTTATAATGGAAATACTATGCAAATCATCGGTTTATTGACAGAAAGGATGAAGAAAGAATGAGACAATACGTTGGAGAAAAACGCGGACGGCTGGAAGGCATGGACAAGGCTACCGGTCGTGCCTTATATGCTGGCGACTATCGTATGGAAAATATGCTTGAGCTGGCTCTTGTTCGTTCTGAGATCAGTCATGGCTCGGTCCACACCCTTGATGTTTCCGCCCTTCCCGAAGATGTGCTGGTCTTCACCGGAAAAGATTTCGCCGAAAATGTAGTTGCGGATATTTTCTGTGATACCCCAGTTCTGGCCTATGATAGGATCCGTTTCCGCGGGGAGCCCATTGCGATCATCGCGGCGGACACCCGGGAAAAAGCCAAGGAAGCGGCAAAACTGGTGAAGGTCGAGTACGAGTGCCTGCCCATTGTCCGCAACACAGAAGACGCCAAGGATCCCGCCCTGCCGGTGCTGCACGGGGATTCCAATCTGCTGGCAGACTTTTTCCACGAAAAAGGCGATGTAGAAAAAGCATTTGAAGAGAGTTATCTCATTGTAGAAGACGATTTTGAGACCCCCGCTCAGGATCACGGCTATATGGAGCCGGATGCCTGCTTTGCCTATGTGGAAGATGACCGTCTGATGGTCTATACCGCTTCTCAGAATGTGTTTGCCGACCGGCTCATGATCTGCCGAGCTTTGGGTTTGGCACCGGAGCAAGTGCGTGTGCGTGCTGCCTTTGTAGGCGGCGGCTTCGGCGGCAAGGACGGACATACCTGCCAGATCTACCCCAGCTTGGTCTCCTGGCTGACCAAGCGCCCGGCAAAGGTCGTTTTTGACAGAGAGGAAGTTCTGGCTTGTACCTATAAGCGCCATGGCATTAAGACCCATGTAAAAATGGGTTTCAGCAAAGAGGGAAAGATTTTGGCCTTCGACGGAAGCGCTATTTTGGATACGGGCGCTTATGCCGGCTACGGTGCCTCTGTGCACGGCCTGTTTACGGAGCACTTCCCCGGACCTTACGAAATTCCCAATGTCCGCCTGAAAACCGAAACCTACTACACCAACAAGCCCATCGCTCATGCCATGCGTGGCTTTGGCGCGCCTCAGGGTGCTTTCGCAACTGAATCCATTATCAGCCGTGCCGTTGCGCAGCTGGGTTTGGATCCCATC
Source organism: Faecousia sp. (assembly GCA_045535175.1). GTDB lineage: Bacteria > Bacillota > Clostridia > Oscillospirales > Oscillospiraceae > Faecousia. Next base: position 1,573 of record JAZSLC010000037.1, read on the forward strand.
GGCATGCGTTTGGATAATGCGCTGGTGCAGGGCTCTGTGGGTGCTTTGGGGCAGCCCATGGATCATTGCGTCGGCCTGCGGGAAGCGCTGAAATTGGTGCAGGAATCCGATTTGTGGAAAGAACGGGAATCCAACACCGATCCTTATGTGGGTTACGGTGTGGCCGGTGGTTTCTTGAGCTGCGGTCTAGGTCAGAAGATTCCCGACAATGCGAAAGTATCCGTGCGGGAGCGGGAAGACGGCGGTTTTGACATTGGCTGCGGTCTGGTAGATATCGGTCAGGGCAGCACCACGGCGCTGGCAGCCATGGCGGCAGACCTTTTGGAAACTGATATTGAAAACATCCATATGATCATGGCGGATACCGACAAGACCGAAGACTGCGGCTGCACTGCAGCTTCCCGTTCTGTTTTCATTGCCGGCAATGCACTTATGGCGGCGGTAAAACAGTATAAGAAGATGAAGGAAGCAGGTCTTTCTTCCGACATAGCCATGGGCGAAGCGGCATTCCCCGAATCCTCTAAGGATCTGGGCCGCATTGGCTTCCCTCATGCCATGTACACCTTCGTGGCACAGGCAGTGAAACTGCGTGTGGATCCCATTACCGGCAGCGTATCCTTGCTGGACATCGCAGCCGCTACAGAATGCGGCAAGGTGATCAATCCCCTCGGTCTTGCAGGCCAGATCCAGGGCGGTATCGGCATGTCCATCGGTTTCTGCCTGGGCGAGGACTGTACCTGGAAAGATGGTCAGCTGATTCACAAGAATTTCGCAACTTATTTAATGCCTACTGCCTTGGATGTACCCAACATCGCAAGCTATCATGTGGACGCTTACGAAGCATCCGGTCCCATGGGTGTCAAAGGTGCCGCGGAAGTCTCCACAGTTTCCATCGCTCCCGCCATCAACGAGGCAGTTCGTCAGGCATCCGGCGCAATACTTACAAAACTGCCCTTGAGTCCGGAAGAAATTCTGAAAGCTTTGGAAGCACGCGAAGAATGTGTAGGAGGTTGATCATATGTCTATGTTTTATCAGCCGTTGACTGTAGAAGAGGCAATCACAAATTTGGCCAGGGAAAACACTATGGCCTGCGCAGGCGGAACAAACCTCTATGTGGACAGAAAACACGGAAAGTTTTTGGATAAAGATTATGTCAGTTTGGATAAACTGCAGGATTTAAAGCAGGTTATCCAGAAAGAAGATGGCTGGCATATTGGCAGTATGGTGAATTTTGCCTGCGCCGAGAAGCTGGCAATACCCGGTGCCAATTGCTTTACTATGGCCGCTGCGCAAGTAGGCGCACCGCAGATCCGCAACAGAGGTACTGTAGGCGGCAATATTGTTTCCGCATCTCCTGCTGCAGATTCTGTGCCAGCGTTGATAGCTTTGGATGCAACCGTTGTATTAAAGTCTGTGTCGGGTGAAAGAATCGTTGCTCTTTCGGAGTTTATGAAGGGCCCGGGAAGAACGGATTTAAGGTCCGGAGAGTTGATGACCGAGATCATCATTCCCACAAAAAAGGGCCATTCTGTGTTCAGTAAAGCCGGTAAGCGTAATGCCTTGGCTATTGCCATTTGCAATCAGGCTGTCTACATGGAAACCGAGCAAGGCAAGATCCAGGAAATCCGTGTGGCGCTGGGTTCTGTAGCGCCTATCGCAGTACGTGCATACCATGCAGAAGCCATACTGAAAGGAACGGAAGCATCCGCATTGGATAGCACTGAATTTAAGGTAGCGCTGAAAGAAGCACTGTTGAAAGATATTTGTCCTATCGATGATGTCCGCGCAACCAAGGAATACCGTCAGAGCGTGGCATTTCGCATGCTGATGCATAATTTGAAGCAGTTGTGGAAGGAGGAATCCGTATGTTAAGCATTCAGCTGAAAGTTAACGGAGAATTACATACGATCCAAATTGAGCCGACAGAGACCCTGCTCCATGTGCTGAGAGAAAAACTTGGCCTTACCGGAACAAAAGAGAGCTGCGGTGAAGGTGATTGCGGTGCATGTACGATCCTAGTGAACGGAAAGAGCGTCAATTCCTGTATTTATCCGGCCATTCAGGCGGATGGATGTGAGATCATGACTGTGGAAGGCGTTGAGAAGAATCCCAAGCTGGCAAGAATTCAGCAAGCGTTTGTAGATCACGGAGCTGTTCAGTGCGGCTTCTGCTCTCCCGGTATGATCATGGCGACCTGTGCTTTGCTGGATGAAATTCCGAATCCCACGGAGGAAGAAATTCGACGCGGTTTGTCCGGGAATCTTTGTAGATGCACCGGCTATCAAGCCATGGTGGATGCTGTAAAATCACTCCTTTGAATTGTTCATATTATGTTCAAATATCCATTGACAAAGATTGGAATACGCTCTATAATCACAATGGCAATATTTCTAAATAAATAATAAAGAAGGGAATTATCATGAATCTTGACAAGATCTTTCATCTGAAAGAGCGCAACACCAATGTAAAGACCGAGATTGTGGCCGGTATCACCATGTTTATGACCATGGCTTACATCTTGGCAGTTAACCCCAGCATTCTGTCTGCTTCCGGCATGGATAGCGGCGCAGTCTTCACCGCAACCGCAATCGCTTCTGCGGTTGGCACCATCCTGATGGCAGTATTTTCCAACCATCCCTTTGCGCTGGCTCCCGCAATGGGTCTGAACGCCTACTTTGCTTACACTGTCGTTCTGGGCATGGGCTACAGCTGGCAGCAGGCACTGGCAGCCATTTTTGTTGAAGGTATCATCTTCATCATCCTGTCTGTTACCAACGTCCGTGAAGCAATCTTCAATGCTATTCCCACCAATCTGAAGCATGGTGTTTCTGTTGGTATCGGCTTCTTTATCACCTTCATCGGCCTGCAGAATGCTAAGATCGTTGTGAATAACGATTCCACTCTGGTCGATATGTTCTCCTTCAGCGCTTCCATCAGCGACGGCTCCTTCTCCTCTGTGGGCATCAGCGTCGTTCTGGCTCTGGTCGGTACCCTGATCACCGCTGTCTTTATGGTCAAGAAGATCAAGGGCGGCATCCTGTGGGGCGTTCTGGCTACCTGGGCACTGGGCATGATCTGCCAGCTGGCTGGTATTTATGTTCCCAACCCCGAAGCTGGTTTCTACAGCCTGTTCCCCGACTTCTCCAATGGTCTGGCAGTTCCCAGCATGGCTCCCACCTTCATGCAGATCGACTTCTCCATCATGAAGACCTTTGACTTCTTCATCATCATGTTCGCATTCCTATTTGTGGACGTGTTTGATACCATGGGCACCCTGATCGGTGTTGCTTCCCAGGCTAATCTGCTGGATAAGGATGGCAAGCTGCCCAAGGCTAAGGGCGCTATGCTGGCTGACGCAATTGCTACCACCTTCGGCGCAGCATGCGGCACTACCACTGTTACTACTTACGTTGAGTCTGCTGCAGGTGTTGCAGAAGGCGGCCGTACCGGTCTGACCGGCATCGTCACTGCAATTCTGTTCGCTCTGTCTCTGTTCCTGTCCCCCCTGTTCCTGGCAATCCCCTCCTTCGCAACTGCTCCCGCTCTGATCGTCGTGGGCTTCATGATGATGACTGCAGTTGTCAAGATCGACTTCAAGGATTACTCCGAAGCCATTCCCGCATTCATCGCAATTATGGCTATGCCCTTCCTGTACTGCATCTCTGAAGGCATCTCTCTGGGTATCATCTCCTACGTTGTCATCAATGCTTGCACCGGTAAGGAAAACAGAAAGAAGGTTACTGTCCTGATGTACATTCTGGCAGTTCTCTTCGTTCTAAAGTATATTCTGCTCTAATTGATTTCTATCAGCCACCCTCGCTTGATGCGAGGGTGGCTTTTTGCTTTCCTGGGAGTATATATTTCGAATTGTATTTATTTACAATTCGATAAAATTGTAGTATAATTTGGAAAACCGCACGTTTGGGGGATTTTCTATGGAAGTTGGCGCATTGATCGTTGCGGCAGGCATGTCCAGCCGCATGGGTGAATTTAAACCAATGCTTAATATTGGTACGATTTCGATTGCCCAGAGAATTGTTGCGACATTCAACAGATCGGGGGTTAATAAAGTCGTTATGGTTACCGGCTATAATGCAGTTACATTGGAGCGTCACTTAGCTGGTAACGGAATCATTTTTCTGAGAAACGAAAACTATGAAACGACCCAAATGTTTGATTCCGTGAAAATCGGTTTGCGCTATTTGCAGAACAAATGCGACAAAGTGTTGTTTACACCGGTGGATATCCCCCTTTTTACACCCAACACCGTACAAGCAATGTTGGCAACCGATGCCGCATTGGCTTGCCCGGTGTGCCGGGGTGAGAAGGGGCATCCCCTTTTGATAGACAATAGGTTGATCTCAAAAATCTTGTGTGACAGTGGCGAACAAGGGCTGCGAGGCGCAACTGAGCGATGTGGTGTGCCTATACTGTGCGTCCCCGTAGAAGATCCCGGCACACTTTACGATGCGGACACACCGGAGGATTTCGCGGCGCTGGTAGATTATCACAACAATCAATTGGTGCGTCCTGTAGTTAGCGTTTCCCTTGCCAAAGAGAAAGTTTTTTTCGACAGCAAAACAGCAATGCTCCTGGCGCTGATCGATGAAACAAAATCTGTTCGTGCGGCAGGACAAAGAATGCAGTTAAGCTATTCCAGCTGTTGGAATATGATTCGTAAATTGGAAGAGCAGCTGTGCTATCCGTTGATCGAACGCACACAGGGTGGTGCGGTTGGCGGCGTCAGCGTATTGACAGATCAAGGTAGGGAGTTTTTGGCAAAATACGCGGAGTATGATAAAAAGGTCAGAGATATAGCAGAAGATTTGTTTGATGCGTATTTCGGAGGAATGTTCTGATGAAAAGCAAACAACATAGTGCAGTACAAATCATGCTGGTGGTATTGTTTGTGTGCATATTGGTGTCATTTTCCGTAGGTCAATATCCCGTGCCGTTAGATGCGGTGGTGGGGATATTGGCAAAGAAAATCGGTCTGCCGATCCAGAGTTTTTGGACAGAAGCGATGGAGACAGCAGTATGGAACATCCGCTTACCAAGAGTGCTCCTTAGCGTATTGGTGGGTGCATCCCTTGCCGCAGCTGGAAGTGCCTACCAAGGGGTATTTCAAAATCCAATGGCTTCGCCGGATGTCCTGGGAGCATCGGCCGGAGCAGGATTTGGTGCTGCATTGGCAATTTTATTGGGTGCTTCATCGGCTTATATCATGATAGGCGCTTTTTTTACAGGAATGGCTACTGTAGGTTTGGTATTCTTTGTTAGTCGCTACGCAAAAGGGGATCGGGTGCTTGGCCTGGTGTTATCCGGAATTATGATTTCCACTTTGTTCCAATCCGGAACTTCATTTTTAAAGCTCGTTGCAGATCCAAGTAATCAATTGCCGCAGATCACATACTGGCTTATGGGCAGCTTGAGCGGCGCCAAGTGGGGAGATGTTTTCTTCGCCACAATCCCAATGGTCATGGGATGGATCCCTTTATTACTGCTGCGATGGAAGCTGAATGTGATCACCATGGGGGATGATGAGGCAAGGACATTGGGGGTCCATCCACAAAGACTCCGGGTTCTGATCGTTATTTGCTCAACTTTGGTGACGGCAGCCGCTGTTGCAGTCAGCGGATTGATTGGCTGGGTAGGTTTGGTGATCCCTCATATCATGCGCAGATTGGTCGGAAACGATTATCGCTATCTCATGCCGGCTTCTATGCTTGGAGGCGGCGTATTTCTTTTGATAGTGGATAATATTTCACGAAGCGTTACCGCATCTGGAATCCCCATTGGAATCCTCACGGCATTTGTAGGTTCCCCATTCTTTTTATGGATGATCACCGGAAAGGGAGCAACTTATGAGCATTCAGGTCAATAATTTAAGTTTTTCTTATGGGCAGAAAAACGTGCTTCATGATATCTGTTTCTCAGCGGAAAAGGGAGAGTTCCTTTCGATTTTGGGCCCAAATGGTGCGGGAAAAAGTACGCTGCTTCGTTGCATTTTAGGCTTGCTGCCTGGCTATTCCGGTGAGGTGCTGGTAAATAAGCGCAATATCAAAGGATTTTCTGCGCGGGAAGCATCCAGACAGATTGCGTATATCCCGCAGAAAAACCACTGTGTATTTCAGTACAATGTGTTGGATATTGTGTTGATGGGTCGCTCCAATCGTACTTCTGTGTTTGGAAATCCCGGAAAGGAAGATGAGCAGGCATGCTTGAAGGCATTGGAAAAGGTTGGGATCTGCGCACTGAAAGATCGGTGTTTTCAAAAGCTCTCAGGGGGAGAACAACAGCTGGTGCTGATTGCTCGGGCATTGGCACAGGACGCACCGATCCTGCTACTGGACGAGCCAACAGCAAATTTGGATTTCGGTAATCAAATATTGGTCTTGGAACAAGCAAAAAAACTTGCCCAAGAAGGATATACCGTCATCCAAACCACACATCATCCGGAGCAAAGTTATCTGTATTCAGACCGCATTCTTGCGCTGCAAAACGGGAGGGTCGTGGCCAACGAAAAACCGGCAGCGGTTTTGACAAGTGATATGATGAAACAATTGTACGACGTCAGTGTCGATGTAATCAGTCTTTATGACGATACTGCTCGCGTTTGTATTCCTGCAAAATTTGCCAAATAGAGAGGAAATGGAAATGAAAAAGAAAGTATTGGTTTTACTTATGATTGTCCTTTTGCTTCTGGTTGGATGCGGCCAAAAGCAAAATACCATGGTTCAAGAACGTACAGCAGAGTTTACGGACTCTCTTGGTAGAACGGTAACCGTACCGGAGAAAATCACAAAGATTGCGATTAGCGGCCCGCTGTCTCAGGTATATATTTTGCCTTTGGGGGGTGATATGCTGGTAGGCGTGAGCAATGCATTTGCTGAGGATGCCCAGAGCTATATTGCGGAAGGCATTTTGAATAAAACGGAAATCGGTCAGCTTTATGGCGGTAAGAGAGAAATGGATCTGGAAGCGCTTTTGGCATCAGATCCGGATGTGGTGATCGATATCGGCCAGGCCAAGAAATCTATGGCAGAAGATTTTGATGCGTTGACAGAACAGACAGGTATCCCCTTTATCCATATAGATGCGGATGTTTC
>JAZSLC010000170.1:0-7119 GCA_045535175.1 Faecousia sp.
TGATGCAAACAGCCAGAATGACCACTTTGCCCTTACCGGCCTTGCCCCTCAGCAGGGTGTAGCCCTTCTCTGCCAGCCAGCCGATGACGAAGCCCACAATGGCGGAAATGACGCCCAGCTGCATCACCAGGCACCACAGGACGGAGCCAATCAGCGCACCGATCAGAGCGCCCACCAGACCACGGGCATAAGAGCCTTCATCCTTCACTTCTACGGGATGATTATCGTACATAAGAATTACCTTTCCTCTCTTTCAGATAGCCACATTATAGCATTCCTCCCACCTTTCGTCAATCTGTTTCAGACAATAAAAGGAGCTGTCTCAAAATGAATGAGACAGCTCCTTTTACTTTTACAGGGGGGCCTGTTTGATTTTTGCGTATCTTCTGGGGTACTGAGGGGGCGTAGGGGCTACTTTGCGCAGCACGATCACCGTATGGGCAGTGTCCTCAATGGGGAATTCCTGGACCTTCTCCACCTGCAGACCCAGCTTCCGAATGGCGTTCTGGGCCTCGGCCAGCTCTTCTTTGGCGGCCATGCCCTTCATGGCCAGCACCGCGCCGCCCACCTTTACATAGGGCGCCGTCAGTTCCAGCAGGATATTGAGCCTGGCCACCGCCCGGCTTGTGGCATAGTCAAACTTCTCCCGGTGGTTCGCCACCGCTTCCTCTGCCCGGGCGGTCACATACCGGGCTTCCACCCCCAGGGTGGGAAGATAGCTTTCCAGCCAGTTCATCCGCTTGCCCAGGCTGTCCAGCAAGGTCAGCTTCATCTGGGGACAGGCGATTTTCAGGGGCACACCGGGGAATCCGGCTCCGCAGCCCACATCAATGACGGTTTTGCCCTTCAGGTCCGCCATGGTCAGCACCGTCAGAGAATCCAGCAGGTGGAGTCTTGCCACCTTGTCCGGCTCGGTGATGGCCGTCAGGTTCATTACCTCGTTCTGCTTCACCACGCCCTGACCGAAAGCACACAGGGTATCCACCGTCTGCGCTTCCAGTTCCAGCCCCAGCAGGGGCAGCCCCTCACAGAGGGTCATTTTCATCTGATCCATATCAGCCTTCCTGCTTCACGTTGGGCAGACCGGTCAGGTCCACCTGGTCAGGATCGAAGGGATCGAACTTCTCTTCCTCCTCCTGCTGAGAAGGAATCACCACTTCCTGGATGTGCCAGGAAACCAGCAGATCCGTCACTTCCCCGTAGGACATGACGCCCTTTTCGTCACCGCTGGCCTTGATGATGGTATCGTTGGTCACATCGGCCACCTTGGTGGCAGTTTCGTTCCGGTGAGAACGGAAGAATTCGTCATAGGCCACGATGTCCTGCTTCAACGTGTCGCTGACACCGGCGGAGACGCGGCTTGCGGTCTCTCTGGCGCCCACGCTGACGATGGAGTTGTAGCAGTAGCGGTAGGCCATGAAGTAGGCAGAATACCGGAACTCCACATCGGGGTTGAATCTGCAGGCCAGAAATGCCGCAAAGTTTGCATCCCGCTCGGTGGAGATGCTCATGCGGTGGGCCATCTCATGGCACATGGTAAAGGGCAGAGAAACCGGGGGAATCTGGGGATTCACCGCAGCCTCACCGGTGATACCGAAGGTAAAGCCGGTGATGCCCATGGAGGTGTACATATCCGCCCAGCCCAGTTCCTTGACAGGAAGGGTGGAGCCTGCAAAAATGCTGTAATATTTTTCGTAGACCAGCTTCTCAAAGCCTTCCCCGGCCCGCTCTGCCAGCGTGGCAAAGTCCTGGAACCGGACCTGGCCGCCTTCGCGCTTTACCTGGGGAGCCAGCTCGTTGGCCTTGTCCCGGTAGTAAACCGCCGCTTCTTCCAGCTCCGCCAGGGTGTACTCCATCTCTTCCATGCGGATATCGTCGGCAATGGAGCCTGCGTAGGTGTTGAGGCCGTAAACGCCCGTATGGACAAAGAACAGCAGGCTGGCCACTGCCAGGACCCAACCGACCCACTGGACCAGATTCCAGCGCAGCACAATCATCAGCACCACGGTGGCAGCCAGAATCACTACCAGCGCCACGGCAAACAGCTGCCACAGGCAGAAGGGAACCGCGCTGGTCCATTCCGCCATAAAGCCCTGATAAGAGCGGGTAACATAGGGCCAGATCATATCCACCAGTGCTTCGTGGGCCTTTGCAAACTCCGAAAGACCCCAGGTGAAGAAGGCAATAATGCCGGCCACCAAATAGCCACGCCAATATTTCAAAGGACTCGCCTCCTTGAAAACGGTTTCTAAGGTAAGTGTATACCTTTTCATAGTATAACACACTTTCCCCCGCTTGTCTGCCCCCAAATTTTGAATTTTTTCTAAACGCCGGCCGGCAGTGCCGGCGGACAATTCGTGCGCCAGGTTGGCGGGAATCGTTACGCGTTAACCCCGCTCGGTTCGTTACAGCTTCAAATGCGCACCGGAGCAGGGCAGTGCCGACACCCAATTCGTGCGCCACGTTGGAACGTTTCGTTACGCGTTAACTCTGCTCGATTCGTTACGTATTTCACCGTAGGGGCGGATGACCACATCCGCCCGCCACGTTCCGGTTTTGTACCACCCCTTGTAGGGACCGACCTCCCGGGCGGTCCTGATAGGGAAACCTGCCAGACTTCACTGTAGGGGCCAATGACCACATTGGCCCAAAACGCCCGGTTCTGAACCCCTACCGACCCATGCAAACCAACCTAAACTCCGTGTCATCCTGAGCCGCGGCGCTAGGCGCGAGCCGAAGGATCTTGCGCGAATTTGCTGTCGGCCATGCCGACCTCCAGCATTCCCTTCATTTTGCACTTCATCCGTGCTAGGATATGCCTTGACGGGCGGCGTCCTTTGGGGTATGATACCATAAAAGGAGGTGCGCCCATGGAAGACCGTATTTTTATGGAAGAAGCACTCAAACTGGCCCGGGAAGCGGCTGCCGAGGGCGAAGTCCCCGTGGGCTGCGTCATCGTCCGGGGCGAAGAAATCGTTGGCCGGGGCCGAAACCGCCGGGAGAAGGACAAATCCGCCCTTGCCCATGCGGAATTGGAGGCCATCGGCGAAGCCTGCCGCAATCTGGGGGGCTGGCGGCTGTGGGAATGCACCCTCTATGTAACCCTGGAGCCCTGCTCCATGTGCGCCGGTGCCATCATCAACGCCCGGATCCCCCGGGTGGTCTATGGGGCCGACGACCCCAAGTGCGGCGCCTGCGGCGGTGTATGCGACCTGTTTTCCATGCGCTTCAACCACCATCCCGTGGTAGAAAAGGGTCTTCTGGAAGAAGAATGCTCTGCCCTGCTGCAGGACTTTTTCAAAGAGCTCCGGGTGCAGCTGCGGACAAGGCCCAAATGGAAGCCACCCACCACTTAAATATGGAGAAAGATGTGCGGCGCGATGCGCCGCACATCTTTTCTTTCCCGAAAGGAGGACAACCATGGAACCGGAACGAAAAAGCCTGCGCATCGGTCTGATCATCATCTGCGCCGGGATCCTGCTGCGGATTTTGGGCAGCGGGATCCTCACCCCCGTGCTGAACTTTCTCACCCGGCCGGATGTGACATCCTTTTTGATCTATCTGGAAACAGGCCGGGTAGTCCGAACGGAACCGCCCCACGAAACCCTACCCCCGGAAACCCAGAGTGTTTTGGCCACCTCGCCCACCGTCGGCAGCGAACCCGTCCAATTCACTCAGGAGGACGCCGGGTTGGTAGACCTGTACCATTTTTCCAGCCTCCCGGTGGACGAAACGGCCCTGCTGCTGTCTCCCCTCAGCTGGAAACTCCGGTCTGAGGAGCCCACGGTGCTGATTCTCCACAGCCACGCCACCGAATGCTACACCAAAACCACCGGAGACTATGAGGAATCCTACTACCGCACCCAAAATACCGACTACAACATGGTCCGCATTGGCAGCCGGGTAACCCAGCTTCTGGAGGAGGCCGGCATCCGGGTCATTCACGACCGGACCCTCCACGACGACCCCTCCTACCTGGGCTCCTACGAAAATTCCCGGCGCTCCGCGAAGGACATCCTTGCCCAACACCCCTCGATTTGCCTGATTCTGGATCTCCACCGGGACGCTGCCGATGTTAACGGCGGCCAGCTGGACACCTCCGCCACCGTAAACGGCCAGGAATCGGCCCAGCTGATGCTGGTGGTGGGCAGCAGTGCCGGAGGGCTCTCCCATCCCCATTGGCAGGAAAACATGGCCCTTGCCGAAAAACTTCATGTGCTTTTGCAAAAGGAAAACCCGGGCATTTGCCGGCCTATTTGCTTCCGAAACGAACGTTTCAACCAGGACCTGCTGCCCGGAACCCTGCTGGTGGAGGTCGGAGCCGCCGGGAACACGCTGGAGGAAGCCCTCATCGCCGCCGAAGCCCTGGCCCAGGCCATCGTCGCCCTGGCGGACGGCGCCAATTCCTGAGTCAGGCTTTCTCTTCCTTCCGGTACCAGATCACCTGATCCCCCTGATCCACCGTCAGCAGCCAAGTGGTGGAAATATCCGCCTTTTTCTTTTTCAGGGTCTTGTGGACCCAGGCTTCCGTTTTCCCTGCCACCTGCAGGTTTTCCCGCAGCAGCTTCCCATCGGACACGATGGTTATGGGAAGATACTGCTCTCTGGTTTCCACCTTCGCCTCGGCTGCGGTGGCAGGCCGCTCCTGGGGAAAGGGAAACACCGACAGATTTCCGTTGGTTTCCAAAATGGCATACTGCACCGCCCGGGGGTCCAAAACATCCTTCTCCCGCAAATGCCCCGTCAGCTCATCCAGGGTAATGCGGGTCCGGCGCAGATTCTCCTGCAGAATGTTGCCGTTTTCGATCAGGATCACCGGCTTGCCGCAAAGCAGCTTCCGTAAAAAGATGCTGCGCAGGCACACCGCCGCCAACACCAATTCCAATCCCAGCACTGTCAGCATGGGAATCAATCCCATATACAGGGGCGCTTCCCGCTCTTCCACAGGAATGGTAGCCAGATTTGCCACCATCATGGTCACAGCAAATTCCGAAGGCTCCATCTGACCCAGCTGCCTTTTTCCCATGAGCCGGATCACAAAAATCAGCACCGGATATAAAATCACGGTTCGTATGAACGATAACAGCAAATTTCCCACCTCTGGGGTATCTTACCCTCAATATAGCAAAAAATGCAAAAATCGCAGGCTAACCTGCGATTTTTGCATGAAGAAAAGAGGAGAGGAAAAAATGAAATAGGAAGAAAGATTCTTAGTGTCTATATCATACCAAGGAAATGTGAAGAAATAAAGCATCAAATTATTAAAAGAGTATGAAGTTGGTAAAAACAGGGAAAACCCACCGCTTTACTTTTTCTCCAAATGCTGATACAATAACAAAAATATGCCATCAGGAGATCACTATGCTGGATAAACTGCGGGCGGTGGAGAGCCGCTACGAAGAACTGTGTTTCAAATCCGAGCAGCCGGATTTTTATGCCGACCCTAAAAAGGCTGCCAAGCTGCTGCGGGAGAAACACGACCTGGAGCCCATTGTGACAGCCTACCGGGCCTATCTGGAAGCCCAGCGGGATATGCGCGACGCGGAGGAGCTGATGGGCGATCCGGAAATGAAGGAGCTGTGCCAGGAGCAATACCGGGAGGCCAAGGCCCGCAAGGAAGCTCTGCACACGCAGCTTCGGATTCTCCTGCTGCCCAAGGACCCCAACGACGACAAAAGCGTACTGGTGGAGATCCGCGGCGGCGTGGGCGGCGAGGAAAGCGCCCTCTTTGCCCACAGCCTGTTCCGGATGTATTCCATGTTCGCCGCGTCCAGGGGCTGGTCCCTCGAACTGTTGAACTACAACGAAACGGAACTGGGCGGTGTCAAGGAAGCGGACTTTTTGGTCAGCGGCCATGGGGCCTGGTCCCGACTCAAATATGAATCCGGTGTCCACCGGGTGCAGCGGGTGCCGGAAACCGAATCCGGCGGCCGGGTCCACACCTCCACCGCCACCGTGGCTGTGCTGCCGGAAATGGAAGAAGTGGATGTGCAGATCCGGGAAGAGGACATCGAAATGCAGGTCTACCGGGCCTCCGGTGCCGGCGGCCAGCACGTAAACAAAACCAGCTCCGCCGTCCGGCTGATCCACAGGCCCACGGGCATCGTGGTGGCCTGCCAGCAGGAGCGCAGCCAGCTTCAAAACCGGGAAAAGTGTATGCGGATGCTGGCCTCCAAGCTTTATGAGATGGAGCAGGAGCGCATTGATTCGGAAGTCACCGGAATGCGCCGTTCCCAGGTGGGAACCGGTATGCGTAACGAGCGGATCCGGACCTACAACTTCCCCCAGGGCCGGGTGACGGACCACCGGGTGGGCCTGACCCTTTACAAAATTGATGCCATTATGGACGGCGCCATCGATGAGATCATCGATGCCCTGGCCACTGCCGATCAGGCCGAGAAACTGAAAGCCGCCCAATAATATAAAGAGGAACCGATATGATCTTTATTACCAACTGTCCCGGTGAAACGGAAGCCGTGGGAGAAGCCCTGGGCAAAGTCCTGACTCCCGGCACCGTCATCGCATACCGGGGAGATCTGGGTGCCGGCAAAACCGCCTTTACCCGTGGTCTTGCCCGGGGTCTTGGCTCTGCCGAACCGGTCACCAGCCCCACCTACACCATTGTCAATGAATACACCTCCGGACGAATCCCCCTGTTTCACTTCGATATGTACCGACTTCGCAGCTCCGACGATCTGTTTGACATCGGCTGGGACGATTACCTGGAACGGGGCGGCGTCTGCGCCGTGGAGTGGAGCGAAAATGTGGCAGACGCCATGGAAGATGCCCTGGTGGTAACCATCGAAAAGACCGGGGACGAACAGCGCCGCATTACCCTGGAAGGAGGAGCTTGCCTTGCTGATCTTTGCCTTTGAAACCTCCGCCAAAGCCGGATCCGTGGCTTTGATGGATGAAAACAGACTCCTGGGGGAAAGCTATTGTAATACCGGCCTGCCCCACAGCCAGACCCTGCTGCAAATGGGCCAGGATCTGCTCAGCAGCTGCGGCTTCACCGCCGCAGATGTGACCGCCGTGGCGGGAGCCGCCGGTCCCGGCAGCTTCACCCGCATTCGTATCGGCGTTGCCGCCGCAAAGGGCTTCTCCTGGGCCCCGGGAATC
>JAZSLC010000163.1:0-27989 GCA_045535175.1 Faecousia sp.
ATATGGAATACATTCATTCCCTATTTGAAAAATACGGCGGATATTTCCCTTGTCTTTGATTTGAAAGGATTTTCTATGAACGAAGTGCCAAAACGCAAACCGATCCGCATTGAGAATTACGATTATTCCACCCCCGGAGCATATTTCATTACGGTCTGTACCGCAAATCGTGAAAAAATCTTTTGGTCTGACCGTAGGGGCGAACTGCGTTCGCCCGCCAATGTACCGTTTTCGGATATTGGAATTATTGTACATAATGAAATCAAAAAGTTAAATTCTGTGTATGATGCTGTTCGGGTTGATAAGTATTGTATTATGCCGGATCACATTCATTTTATCCTTTCCATTGATACCGATGAGAACGGGCGAACACAGTTCGCCCCTACGATTTCAAGGGTAATGAAGCAATTCAAAGGCTCGATTACCAAACAGGTTGGCAGACCCATTTGGCAAAAATCCTTTTATGACCACGGGATTCGGAATCAGCAAGATTATGACGAGATTAGGGAATATATTGAGAATAATCCTCTAAAATATGCATTGAAAAAGGCACCGTGAAAACGGTGCCTTTTTGCGGGCGAACGCAGTTCGCCCCTACGGGAATGTACGATAGGGATTGTAGGGGCGACCTGTGGTCGCCCGTTAGAACAGCGTTGTTATCCAATAGATAAGTCCATAAACCACACTTGCGCTCACACCATACACAATCACCGGCCCAGCGATGGTGAACATCTTCGCGCCAACGCCAAGCACGAATCCTTCGGTTTTGAATTCCACGGCGGGGGCGGCGACGGCGTTGGCGAAGCCGGTGATGGGTACCAGGGTGCCGGCGCCGGCGTATTTGGCAATATTATCGTAAAGACTCAGGCCTGTCAGCAGCGCCGAAAGGACCACCAATGTCATGGACATGGCGGTGCCCGCATCCTCTTTTTCCAGCCCAAGAGCCGTATAGCCACTGAGAATCAGCTGTCCCAGGGTACAGATCAGCCCTCCGATCCAGAAGGCATTCAGGCTGTCTTTCAGAATGGGAGATTTGGGTGCCATTTCGGAGACCAGGCGGCCGTATCGTTTTTCTGTCATAAAATGATCCCTCCGGACTTATCTTGCCCGGAGGGATCACGTTTATTCCAATTACTTCAGCCAGGGGAAATTGGCATCGGTCATAAAGTTGCTGAGGCTGTAACACACCAGCACATCCGTAAACTCCCCGGAAGCCAGCAGTTCGGACACGGGCTGCTTGTAATAGCGCAGGTCCACCAGCACCACTTTCTCATAAGAATGGGCCAGGAAGGTGCCCAGGCAGTTGGCATAGGAGTCCCGGATCACCAGAAGGCTCCCCTTCCCTGCGTTTTCCGGATTCTCAATGGTCACCAGAGAATGGTTGCCGTCCAGGTACACGGTATACTTGTCCAGTTCCTGAAGCCGCTCTTCGTAGAAGAGGCCCTCATGGGCCGTGCCGGTTTCGTTGGTCACCGTAAAGGCCGTGTCGGTTTTCCACAGCTCCACATCCTCGCTCTTTGTCAGCCACAGGCCACTGCGGGCGTAGGTGGTGCCGTAGAAGCCGCCGGTCCGCTCCACGGAGAATGCCTCCTGGGGCTTTGCTTCCCGCTCCAGAATGTCCATATAGGCCCGGTAGGCCGTATAAGCGCCCATGCTGGTCCAGTGATGGTCGGTGCGGTAGTAAAGGCCCTGCAGATCCTGATCGTTTTCAAAGACATTCTGCAGCGGGATGGGCCGCACATTCTCCCCGGCTGCGGCGTAAATCTCCTGCAGGATGGCAGGATCTTCATAAGAATCCTTCAGACCCCGCACCGTATCCCGGTAAATGTAGCCCGCTGAGGGCACGATCATCAGGTCCACCCGGGCTCCGGTCAGCTCCGCAAAGCCGTTGATGGCCTTCATATTCCGCCGGATCGCCTCCCGGTCCATCCGGACGGGCGCTTCCACCAGCCGGTCTCCCCCGGCTACGTAAATGTCCTGGGCCACCTGGCGGCCGGACAGCAGGTCATAGTAGGCCGAAAGGCCCACAAAGAAATCCCGGCCGGGAATGTGGTCGGCAATATAGGTCTCTGCCTCGTCCCCAAACTCGCCGGAGAGTACATTCTCCCAGCCGAGCTCCGGGGTTTCGGCCAGATAGCGCTTTTCCTTCTCGGAGAAATCCGACTTGGGCAGCACCAAAAACAGCACCAGCATCACCGCCAAAAATCCGCAGAAGAGGGCGCAGATCAAAATATCCGTCTTTTTCGTTTTCACAGGCACCCTCCTTTAGAAACGGAAATAAATGAAGGGATTGTAGCTCTGGCTCACCAGCACCGCCACGCACAGCAGCATCAGCACCGCCGCACCGCCCAGCATGGCATACTCGCTCCAGGACTTGTCCTTCCACTTCAGGTACAGGTTCTTTCCAAAAGGCGTGGCCGCCACTGCTGCCACCACGAACAGGGGCAGATACCCCAAAATCCGGTTGATGGCCACCCCATCGGTGGCGCTGAAACTGAACAGCCGCAGGAAGAAGGCTCCAAGGGCACCCATGTCCTCAAAGTAGAACAGCGCCCAGCCCAGCAGCACCGCCACCATGGAATAGATGTGGCGCAGCACCGCGGGGGTCTTTTCCAGCACCTTCAGCAGGAAGGTCTTTTCAAGAATCAGCAAAATGCCGTAATAGAGGCCCCACAGCAGGAAGTTCCAGCTGGCACCGTGCCAGAAGCCCGTCAGGCCCCACACGATCAGCAGATTCAAAATCTGCCGCTTCAGGCCCTTCCGGTTGCCACCCAGGGGAATGTAGACGTACTCCCGGAACCAGGTGGACAGGGAAATATGCCATCTTCTCCAGAAATCGGTGATGCTCTTTGCGATATAGGGGTAGTTGAAGTTTATCAGGAACTCGAAGCCGAACATCCGGCCCAGGCCAATAGCCATATCGGAATAGCCGGAAAAGTCAAAGTACAGCTGCAGCGCATAGGCGGCAATGCCCACCCAGGCTGCCAGGGACCCTTCGGAGGTCTGCAAACTCTCCCACAGGGCGCCCATCTGATTGGCCAGCAGCACCTTCTTGGAAAGGCCCACGATAAACAGCCGCACACCGGAGGCAAAGCCCGTCAGATTCTCCCGGCGCTCCTGGAGCTGCTTGGCCACATCCGCATAGCGCACAATGGGACCCGCAATCAACTGAGGGAACAGGGTCACATAGGTGCCAAAGGTCACCGGGTTCTTCTGCACCGGGGCATCGTCCCGGTACACGTCGATGATGTAGCTCATGGACTGGAACACATAGAAGGAAATACCGATGGGCAGAGAGATCTGAGGGGTCTTGATGCCGGCCATGAAGGGCAGCACCGATTTCAGGCTGTCCACCAGGAATCCGGTGTACTTAAAAAAGCCCAGAATCAGCAGATTCAGCACCACGCCCACCACAAGGGGCTTCCTGGCGCTTTTCCCGGCGGATTTTTTCTTTTCAATCAGTGCGCCGCAGACAAAGTTCAGGCCAATGGTCGCCACCATCAGCAGCATATACACCGGCTCGCCCCAGCCATAGAAAAACAGGCTTACCGCAAACAACACCGGGTTGCGGGCCTTGCGGGGCAGCACGTAATAAAGCAGCAGCACGATGGGAATGTAAAAATACAGGAATACATTGCTGGAAAACAGCATTTCCCATCCTCCTTTCAGGGATTCAGCCTTCCCACAGGGGAAGGCTGATGATTTTACTTACCGAAAGCGGCATTGACCTTGGCGGTCATGGCCTCCACATCGGGAGAGGTGATCATAATCACATAGTTCCCCTCCACCAGCAGCAGGGCCTTCTTCACAATGGCGTTCTGCTCCGGAGAATAGGTGACACTCTCGGCGTCCTTCTGCTTCAGACGGTTCTCGGCCAAGCCCTTCAGCCGGGCAGCGGCATCGGAATCCACGGCTTCCAGCAGCCACACTTCGTCAGCCCGAAGGCCGTCGGAGCAAACGGTCACAATGGCCTGCTTCACATCGGCTTCCTGAATGCCATAGAAATCCAGCATCATGCTGCTCTGGAGCTTGACCATGGCGGGCATACCCACACTTTCAAGATCGGTATAGAGCTGTTCCAGGTTTACTTCCTTCACTGCGCTGCCGCAGCCTGCCAGTACCAGCACCAGCAGCATCACTGCAATCAATCTTTTCATCATATCCGTTCCTTTCTTAACCCAAGTAAGCTTTCAAGACTTCCACCCAGACTTTGCAGCCCTCGGGAGTCATATGTACAAAGTTGTCGGAGCAGTACTCCTTTTTCAGGCCGCCGGTGCTGTCCTTCATGGCGGTGGCCACATCCACGTAGAAGCAGTCATTTTTCAGGCAGAAGGCCTTCAGCTCCACGTTGTATTCATCCATCCGGTCGTTGGTCAGCTTGCCCTTCTCACCACCGGTGACGATGGGAGTGCCGGATTGGATGTAAATGTCGATCTCCGGGCAGGTGCTGCGGATATTGGTCAGGAGCTTGCTCCAGTATTTGATGGTGTCTTCCACGCCGTAAAGGCCGATGTCGTTCATGCCCAGCATGATGAACACCTTTTTGGCGCCGCAGGCCTTCAGGGCATCCTGAGGGGTCATTTCCTGGCCCTGGTAGGTCACATACAGCACATTGTCCACCGCATTGTGGACACCGTAGCTGCCGGCGCACAGGAAGGTTGCGCTGCCCAGGGCGCCGGTTTCCGCGTGGTAATATTTGAGTTTCAGGGTGACACTGTCGCCGATGAAGGCGGCATCGTCAAAGAAGTTTTCCAGAGATTCCGGCTCCGGGACCGTGGGGGTGGCACCGGTCTGGACATCCACAGGAGGGTCGGTTTGGCCTTCGGTGGATTCCGGTACTTTTTCGGCCGTGCAGGCGGCCATGGTGACCACCGTCAGCAACGCCAGCAGCAGGGCAAGGAGTTTTTTCATATTAACCTCCCACATAACTTCTCAGAACTGCCGTCCACGCATCGCAGCCGGCATAGGTCAGATGGACAAACTTATCGGAGCAGTAGGCAGCCCGCAGACCGCCGTTGGAATCCTTCATGGCGGTGGCGATGTCCACAAAGTAGCAGCCGTTCTGGGCGGCAAAGACCTTCAGCCGCTCGTTGTACTGGTTCATCCGGTTGTTGTTCAGGCCGCCCTTTTCGCCGCCAATGTAAATGGGGGTGCCGGACTGGATATAGATCGCAATATCGGGATTCTTGGCCCGGATCCGCTGGATCAGCACGCCCCAGTTTTCGATGGCCTTGTCCACGCCGGTAAGGGCAATGTCGTTCATGCCCAGCAGGATGAAGACCTTCTTGGCACCGCAGGCAGCCAGAGCATCCTCAGGGCTCATCTGCTGGCCCCGGTAGGTCAGGAACATGGTGCCGTTCACCGCATGGTTGACGCTGTAACTGCCGGCGGTCAGGAAGGTGGCACTGCCGAAGAGGCCGTACTCTGCCTGGTAATACTGGAGCTTCAGGGTCACACTGTCGCCGATGAAGGCGGCATCGTCAAAGAAGTGCATCACATCGTTGCCCCGGGGCGGGGTGGTCTCCGGCTCCACCTTGGGAATAAAGCCGTCCTGATAGCTGTGGCCGCAGCGCTTGCACGTATGCAGGTTGTAGCCCTGGCTTTCGGTGGTGGGAGCGATTACCGTCATTTCGTAGTCATGGCCCAGAGCCGCCGTTTCCCCATCGGTGTACCGGTCGCCGCAGGCGCAGGTGTGGGTGGTGTAACCGGCCTCGGTGCAGTTGGGGGCCGTCACAACGGCCTCGTATACATGGGTATGGACCGTGGTGGGCGGCACCGTTTCAACGGGAGCCGTGGTTGCAGGCACGGTGGTTTCAGGCACCGTGGTAGGAGCGGTGGTTGCAGGAGCAGTAGTCTGGGTCGCGGGTGCGGTGGTCTCACCGCCGGGCACAGCAGCGCATCCCCCCAGCAGTGCCAGGGCCAGAATACCGCTTATGATCAGCCAAAGGCATTTTTTCATCAGAGGATCCTCCATATATCAAATGGTTCTTTTTATTATACCCTGTGTGACAAAATTTTTCAACCGATTTTATGGAATTCACAGTATGTTCACCAATAAAAAAGCGGAGGATCAACGTCCTCCGCCTTTGGGATCACCCAAGTTCCTGTTTGGCGCAAGCCAGCGCGCTGGCAATCACCGCATCCATGTCGTAATATCGGTATTCACCCAACCGTCCGCCGAAGATAACCCCCGGCTCCCGGTCGGCAAGCGCCTTGTACCGCTGATACAGGGCATTGTTCTTCTCATCGTTGACGGGATAATAGGGCTCGTCCCCGGGCTTCCACTCGGAGCTGTACTCCCGGCTGATAACGGTCTTGGGCTGGGTGCCGAACTCGAACCACTTATGCTCGATGATCCGGGTCCAGGGAGTCTCCCGATCGGTATAGTTCACCGCCGCATTGCCCTGGAAATTGGGCATATCCAGCACTTCCGTTTCAAACCGGACGCTGCGGTACTCCAGCGTTCCCAGCCGGTAGCCGAAATAGGCATCCACCGGGCCGGTGTAAAGCACCTTCTGCGCCAAATCATCCAGCTGGGTCTTCTGGGCCAGATAGTCCACCCCCAGGCGCACCTCGATGCCCTGAAGCATCTGCTCCACCATTCGGGTATAGCCACCCATGGGAATGCCCTGGTAGCGGGCGTTGAAGTAGTTGTTGTCAAAGGTCAGCCGCACCGGAAGCCGCTTGATGATGAAAGCAGGCAGTTCCCGGCAGGGGCGACCCCACTGCTTTTCGGTGTAGCCCTTCACCAGTTTTTCGTAGATGTCGGTGCCCACCAGGGAAATGGCCTGTTCTTCCAGGTTCTTCGGCTCGGTGATACCGGCAGCTTCCCGCTGCTGCCGGATCTTCGCCTCTGCCTGCTCCGGGGTCACCACGCCCCACATCTTATTGAAGGTATACATATTAAAGGGCAGGCTGTAAAGTTCCCCTTTGTAATTGGCCACCGGGGAATTGGTGAAGCGGTTAAACTCCGCAAATCGGTTTACATAATCCCAAACCTCCCGGTCGTTGGTGTGGAAAATATGTGCGCCGTAAACATGGACATTGATGCCCTCCACGGCTTCCGTGTAGACATTTCCGCCGATGTGGGGACGCTTGTCGATCACCAGTACCGATTTTCCCGCATCTGCAGCCTGCCGGGCAAACACCGCGCCAAACAGGCCTGCGCCCACCACCAGATAGTCGTATTTCTTCATGGTGACTCCTTATTACCCGGGAAATAAGGCTTCCATAGCCGCCCGGGCTGCGGCCTGCTCGGCCCGCTTTTTACTGGTACCGGTACCGACCCCCACCACTGCGCCGTTCAGGTGTACCTCCACCGTAAACTGCTTGTCATGGTCCGGGCCGGTCTCGCCCACCAGCACGTAGGAAAGCACCTGGTTCTTTTTCTGCTGAACCCGCTCCTGGAGGGCGGTTTTGTAGTCCTTGTTGTGCATCTGCTTCACCGGCACATCCGTCAGCACAAACCGGTCAATGAACCGGCGGGCTGCCTCCATGCCTCCGTCCAGGAAGCAGGCTGCAATCACCGATTCCACCGCGTCTGCCAGAATGGAGGCCCGTTTCCGGCCGCCCCCCTGCTCTTCGCCGTGGCCAAGCAGCAGATGGTTCCCCAGACCGATCCGGTCGGCAACGGTTGCCAGGCTCTGCTCGCACACCATATCCGCCCGCATCCGGGTCAGTTCGCCCTCAGGACGGTTGGGGAAATTGCGGTACAGATACTCTGCCACCACCATGCCCAAAATGGAGTCTCCCAGAAATTCCAGCCGCTCGTTGCTCTTCAGGCTGTCATGCCAGCGCTCGTTGGCGTAGGAAGAATGGGCCAGAGCATTTTGCAGCAGGGTAATGTTCCGAAACTGATAGCCGATGGCACTTTCCAGATCCTTAATCATGGGCTGTCTCCTTAAGTACTGCCAGGCCCTGCTCCAGTTCTCCGGAAATATCGGACCGGGCAGCGGTCATAGCCTGTCTTACCGCGTTGCGGAAGGCCCGGGCATCGGAAGAACCGTGGGCCTTGATTACCGGTTTCTTGATCCCCAGGAACTGGGTACCGCCGATTTCCCGGTAGTCCATCATACCCATCACCTGATCCACGCCCTTCTTGCAGAAGAGGTAGCCGATCATGGAGAGGAAATTGCGCTTGAAAATCTTATGCTTCATCAGGCTGCCCATGAAATAGGCGGTGCCTTCGATGGATTTCAGCAGCACATTGCCGGAGAAACCGTCACAAACCACCACATCCACTTCGCCCAGCAGCACATCCCGGCCCTCAATGTTGCCGATGAAGTTCAGCAGGCCCTTTTCGGCTGCATTTTGCAGCAGGGCGTAGGCCTCTTTCTGCAGGGGCGTGCCCTTGGAGTCCTCGGTGCCGATGTTCAGCAGGCCCACCCGGGGATTTTCCATGCCCAGGGTCTTCTTGGCATAAAGGCTGCCCACCAGACCGAACTGGAGCAAAAATTCAGGGGTACATTCTGCGTTGGCACCGCAGTCCAGCAACACGGTCTTGCCGCCGGCCTTGTTGGGCAGCGTAGGACCCATGGCAGCCCGGCGAATGCCCCTCACCCGCTTCACCAGCAGCGTGGCGCCGGTCAGCAGCGCACCGGTGGAGCCTGCGGACACGAAGGCATCTCCCTGGCCGTCGGCCAGCAGCTTCAGACCGATCACCATGGAGGAATTCTTCCGCTTGTGCAGCACCGTGGCGGGATCATCGTGCATATCCACCACGTCTTCGGCATTGGCAATCTCCACGCCGTCCGGAAGGGTGTCGTAGCCGTTTTTCTTCATGACTTCCAGAATTGCTTCGCCCCGGCCCACCAGAATGATCTGGGTGCCGAAGTCCTTGGCAGCCTGCAGGGCGCCCAGTACGGGAGCCTCAGGTGCGTGATCGCCGCCCATGGCGTCCAGAATAATCTTCATCGAGATCCACCTCTTTCTTTAGATACCCTGGGCCACCATTTCATCGATCACAGCCAGGGACCGATGGGCAATGGCCAGGTTCTTCTCCGCCTTTTTGCGGATGCGCTGCTCCAGAGGAGCAATAATGCTGAAGTTCACGTTCATGGGTTGGAAATCCACGATCCGCTCATCACTGATGTACAGACCCAGGGCGCCGATGGCGGTGGTGTGGGGGAATTGAGGGATTGGACGGCCCTGGACTTTGGCCGCCATGGTCACAGCTGCCAGGAAGCCGGAGGCGGCACTTTCCACATACCCCTCCACACCGGTCATCTGGCCCGCAAAGGCCACCAGGGGATTGCGCCGGTCCGCATAGTACCGGTCCAGCAGCTTGGGGGACTGGAGGAAGGTGTTGCGGTGCATGACGCCGTAGCGGACGAATTCCGCATTCCGCAGGGCGGGAATCATGGAAAACACCCGCTTCTGCTCTCCGAATTTCAGGTGGGTCTGGAAGCCCACCAGGTTATAGACGGTACCCAGGGCGTTGTCCTGCCGAAGCTGAACCACCGCATAGGGTTCCCTGCCGGTTTTGGGGTCCGTGAGGCCCACCGGCTTCAGGGGGCCGTAGCGCAGGGTTTCAAAGCCCCGGCGGGCCATGACCTCCACGGGCATACAGCCCTCAAATACATTCTTGTCTTCGAAGCCATGAACTTCCGCTTCTTCCGCCGCCACCAACTCTTTGATGAAGGCTTCATACTGCTCCCGGTCCATGGCGCAGTTTACATAATCCGGCGTTCCCCGATCATACCGGCTCTGCCACCAGGCAAGGTCCATATCCACCGATTCCGCCGTCACCAGAGGGGCGGCTGCATCGAAGAAATGGAGATACCCGGTACCGAAATACCGGCCGATGGCCTCGCTGAAGGCATCGGAGGTCAGGGGGCCTGTGGCGATGATCACGGGGCCCTCCGGTACCTCGGTGACTTCCTGGGCCCGGATGGTGATGTTTTCATGGCTGCGCAGCTTCTCGGTGACCATGCGGGCAAAGCCCTCCCGGTCCACCGCCAGACAGCCGCCGGCTTCCACCCGGGTAGCGTCGGCGCAGGAGATAATGAGGCTCCCCATGCGGCGCATTTCCTCTTTCAGAAGACCAACCGCATTTTCCAGCCGGTCACCCCGGAGTGAATTGGAGCAAACCAGCTCCGCAAAATCGTCGCTGTGGTGGGCAGGGCTCTTTTTCAGGGGCTTCATCTCAATGAGTTCCACCTGAATACCCCGCTGGGCCAGCTGCCATGCAGCTTCGCTGCCGGCCAGGCCTGCACCGATGACGGTCACTTTCTTCATTCGCCGGCCTCCTCCTTCTTTTTACGGGTCGTTTTCTTGGCGGGTGCTTTCTTTACCGCAGTTTTCTTGGCCGCTGTCTTCTTAGCCGTTGTCTTCTTGGCTGCGGCCTTCTTGGGTGCGGCCTTTTCGGCCTGGGGCTTCTCCTCCTGAGGTGTCTCCCCTTCCGGTGCCCCTTCTTCCTTGGGTTTGCGGTAATAGCCCCGCTTGTCCTCCGGCAGGAAATTGACACAGGCTTCGTTGATGCAGAAGGGCTTCATGCGGCCTCTGCCGGATTTTTTGAACATGGTCTGTCCGCACTGGGGACAATCCAGCTCCGTGGGCACATCCCAGGTCATAAAGCCGCAGGACATACCGGTTTCGCAGCTGTAATATGCATAGCCCCTCTTGGACTTGCGCTTCAGCATGGCGCCCTCGCACTTGGGGCAGCGGCCGGGCATTTTTTCCACAATGGGCTTGGTGTTGGTGCATTCGGGCCAGCCAGGGCAGGCCAGGAACTTGCCGAAGCGGCCCATCTTGACCACCATATTCTTACCGCAGACCTCACAAATCTCGTCGGTCACTTCATCGGGCACTTTCAGACGGGTGCCCTCCAGGGCCTTTTCCGCATCCTCCAGTTCCGTCCGGAAGCCGCCGTAGAACTCTGCCAGTACGGCCCGCCAGTTGCGCTTGCCGGCTTCCACATCGTCCAGCTTCTGCTCCATATTGGCGGTGAATTCCACATCAATGATGTCCCGGAACCGCTCCATCATCAGCCCCGTCACCACTTCGCCCAGAGCCGTGGGCATCAGGCGCTTGTCTTCCTTGACCACGTACTCCCGGTCCTGAATGGTGGAAACGATGGATGCATAGGTGGAAGGCCGGCCCACGCCCTTTTCTTCCATGGCCTTCACCAGGCTGGCTTCCGTATACCGGGCCGGGGGCTGGGTAAAGTGCTGGGCCTTGTCGATCTTGGTGCAAAGGGCCCGGTCCCCCTCCTGCAGGTCCGGCAGGGGGGATCCCACTGCTTCCCCTTCTTCATCCTTACCTTCCTCGTAAACGGCAATAAAGCCAGGGAAGCGGATGCTCTGATGGCTGCTGCGGAACAGGTGTCCGGCACATTCGGTGTCAATGGAAACGGTGTCATAGACCGCATTGGCCATCTGGGAAGCCAGGAACCGGCTCCAGATCAGCTTATAGAGCCGGTACTGCTCCTTGGTCAGGCTGTCCCGGATCCGTTCGGGATCCAGCTCCACATGGGTGGGCCGGATGGCTTCGTGGGCATCCTGAGCCCCGGATTTGGTCTTGAACACATGGAATTTGCCGTAGTAATAGGCTTCCCCGTAACGTCTGCGGATAAAGGCAGCCGCATCGGCCATGGCCTCATCGGAAAGCCGCAAAGAGTCGGTACGCATATAGGTAATCAGGCCCAAGGTACCCTCCCCTGCCACGTCCACGCCCTCATACAGCTGCTGGGCAATGGCCATGGTGCGTTTGGGGGTCATGTTCAGCTTCCGGGATGCCTCCTGCTGCAAGGTGGAGGTGGTAAAAGGAGGCGCGGCAGAGCGGCGCTTTTCGCTGCGCTTGACACTGACCACCGTAAAGGTCTTTCCGGTGATGTCATCAATGATCTGCTGCACCTGCAGTTCGTTTTCCAGCTCCCGCTTTTTGGTTTCGCCAAAATACCGGGCAGTGAAGGAACCGGTTTTGCCCAACAGCTCCAGGAGTACGTCCAGGGTCCAATATTCTCTCGGCTGGAAGGCCCGGATCTCATTTTCCCGGTCCACCACCAGGCGGGTGGCCACGGACTGGACACGGCCGGCACTGAGGCCCCGGCGCACCTTCTTCCACAGCAGAGGAGAAAGCTGATAGCCCACGATCCGGTCCAGCACACGCCGGGCCTGCTGAGCATCCACCAGGTCATAGTCAATATCTCTGGGGTGTGCGATGGATTCCCGCACCACCCGCTGGGTAATCTCGTTAAAGGTGACCCGGCGGGTTCTGCTGTCATCCAGGCCCAGCAGTTCCTTCAGATGCCAGGAGATGGCTTCGCCCTCCCGGTCCGGGTCCGTTGCCAGATACACGGTGCCGGCCTTGGCTGCCGCTTTTCTAAGCTCGGAAATAATATCTTCTTTCCCTTTGACGGGAATATATTTCGGTTCAAACTGCGCCTCCAGGTCCACGCCCAGGGTGCTCTTGGGCAGATCCCGCAGAT
This sequence comes from Faecousia sp., assembly GCA_045535175.1. Classification (GTDB taxonomy): domain Bacteria; phylum Bacillota; class Clostridia; order Oscillospirales; family Oscillospiraceae; genus Faecousia. The sequence goes on from JAZSLC010000163.1 coordinate 12,428, forward strand.
GGCCCATACTGGCCTTCACCACATACTCGGGGCCCAGGTATTTTCCAATGGTCTTCGCCTTGGAGGGCGACTCCACAATCACAAGAAAGGACTTTTCTCCCATGTTTTCCTCCACATCAGGAATTGATTCCGGCTGCCAAACGGCCGGAGCCGGTTATAGTAATGCCACCCGACGACCGGGCAGGGTCTGAATGAGCCCACAGATTTCCATCATGGTCAGCTCACCCAGCAATTCTCCCGGCTCCATGCCGGTTTCCAGGATCAGATCGTCAATAAGCCGCTCGCCTTCCCGAAGATGCTCCGCAATGGCCCGCTGAACAGGGGTCAGTTCCTCGGTGAGGGCGTTCAAACTGCGTTCGGTTTCTGGTTTTGGGGCAGATGCCACAGGGATTTCCTTGGGTTTCTGCTGAAAAACCGGTGTTTCCGGAACTTCTTCCGGTTTCGGAGCGTAATCCCTTCGCTCAATCACATTGGGGAACAAATACTGGTATTCGCTGACCACGTCCCAGCCGGAGGCCACCATAAGGGCCCCTTCCCGCAGCAGGGCGTTGCTGCCCATACAGCTTTCCACCCCCAGATTTCCGGGCACCACAAACACGTCCCGCTGCTGCTCCAGGGCAAGACGGGCGGTAATCAGCGCACCGCTGCGCTCCGGCGCTTCCACCACCAGAATACCGCAGCTCAGACCGCTGATGATCCGGTTGCGTTTGGGAAAATTCCACTTTTGGGGCGGCGTGCCGGGGCTGAATTCCGAAATCAGGCACCCGTAACGGTACATATTTTCATAGAGGGGCCGGTTGGAAGCGGGATACACCCGGTCCACGCCACAGCCCAGAACGCCCACCGCCGGTTTTCCCGCCGAAAGGGCGCCGCCGGTAGCTTTTGCATCGATACCTTCGGCCATGCCGGAAACCACCAAGCCACCGCAGGCGGCAATCTGCCCGCCCAGCAGAGCGGCGGTTTGCAGGCCGTAGCCGGAAGCCCGCCGGGTTCCCACCACACCGATTACCGGCAGCCGGTCAAAATCCGGCAATGTACCTTTATAATACAGCACCATGGGCGGGTCAGAAATCTCCCGAAGCCGCTGAGGATAGGTCCGGTCCCCGTAGGTCAAAAGGGAAATCTCCCCTTTCCGGCACCGGGCCAGAATGGCAGTTGCCTCCGTCAGGTCCCGGTTGCGAAGGCTTTCCAGGCCCTTTTCCGTCAGGCCTTCCACCATGTCGAACCGGTCAGCGCTGTAGATCTCTTCCGGCGTCAGAAAATGCTCCAGAAGGGCAACCTTCTGTTCATCCGAAACATTGCTGCGCTCTGCCAGCCAGATCCAGTATTTCAGCATCTTCCGACACCTCCTTATCGTCTAAAGTTTCATCTGCCACATGACGATGGTGGCCGCCACCGCCGCGTTCAGAGATTCACACTTGGGATTCATGGGAATGATCAGCTGCCGGTCTGCCCGGTCCAGCACTTTCGGCCGGACACCCCGGCCTTCGCTGCCGATGACCACTGCCATTTGGGAAAGATCCGCCTGGCGCAGATCCTCCGATTTCTCCGATAGGGCCGTGACGCCAATGGGAATCTCTTCCCGGGTGCAGGCCTCCCGAACGGTTTCCCAATCGGTTTGGATCACCGGGCTGCGGAACACGGCACCCATGGAAGCCCGGACCACTTTATGGCTGTAAGGGTCAGCGCAGCCTTCCAGCAGCGCCACCGGCACTTCCAGGGCATCGGCGGTACGCAGGATGGTGCCCAAATTGCCCGGGTCCTGAATGCCATCCAGAAGCAGCATCCCCGCCTTGGGATCAAAGGGCTTCTTTTCCGGCAAACGGCACAGAAACAAGGCCCCTTGAGGGGTTTCCATGGGAGAAATGTAGGCCATGATCTCTTCCGGCACCCGGATCACTTCCACCTCTGCCGGAACGTTCGCCTCCACCCCATCGGACAGAATCACCGTCCGGAGCCCCGGACACCAGCGCACCGCCTCCTCCAGGAGTTTGGTGCCGTCTGCCACAAAAAGTCCCAGCTTTTCCCGTTCCCGGCGGGAGGTCAGCAGTTTTCTCACCTGCTGAATCAGCGGATTCTTCCGGGCGGTTATTCTCTTCTCTGTCACAGTTTCTGTACCTCTTTCAGAGCAATCACATCACCCACGACCACCATAATATCGCCGGATTCCACCCGGTAATCGGCAGGGGGAGAAACATTGATCTCCGCACCGCGCTTCACCGCAATGATGTTGACACCCAGCTTGGCCCGGACATTCAGTTCCTTCAGGCTCTTGCCCGCCCACTTGGCGGGAGCCGGCAGTTCAATGATGCCGTAATCCTGGGAAAGTTCAATGTAATCCAGCACATTGTGGCTGGAAAGGCTTCTGGCAAGTCTTGCGGCATACTCCTTCTCAGGAATCACCACCTGATCCGCACCCAGCTTCAGAAGCACCTGACGATGCACTTCATCATGGGCTTTGCAAACCACTTTTGCAATACCCAGCTCTTTCACATTCATGGTCACCAGCACAGAATCCGCCAAACTGCCGCCGATGGCAACAATGGCGCAATCAAACTCCCGGCCGCCCAGGGCCTTTAGCACCTCTTTGTCCCGGCCGTCCGCCACGGCGGCGTGAGTTACATCGTTGCTGATCTGCTGCACCAGATTACTGCTGGTATCAATGGCCAGCACCTCGCAGCCCTGTTCATAGAGCCGCCGGGCCACTTCCGAGCCGAACCGGCCCAGACCTATCACAATATAAGAATTCATTTGCTTCCTCCTTATCCGATCAACAAGTTGGTTTGGGCATACCGGAACCGCTCCTCACTGCGGTCCCCCATCATAAACCCAAGACTGATGGTCAAAACGCCCACACGGCCAAAATACATATACACAATCACCAGAATCTTTGCAGCCACGCTCAGGTTGGGGGTGATTCCGGTGGTCAGACCCACGGTGGCAATGGCAGATACCGCCTCATAAAGACCATCGGTCAGTGACACATCCGAAGTGGCACTGATAAAGAGTCCTCCCGCAAAGGCCAGGCCCAACACGATGCCCGCAACGGTCATGGCATCCATCACCTGGCCGGAGGGAACGGTTTTTTTGAACACACAGACCGCGGAACGTCCTCTGGCACGGCTCCACAAGAACAGCAGAATCACCACCACGGTGACGGTTTTGATGCCGCCGGCAGTGGAACCGGAGGAACCGCCCACGATCATCAGCATCATGGAAGCGGCCTTGCCCGCATCGGTCATGGCACCCTGTCCAATGCTGTCAAACCCGGCAGTACGAGCGGTCACCGCCTGGAAAAAGCCGTTCATAATCCGGTCTGCCACATTCATATTGCCCAGGGTTGCAGGATTATTCCACTCCAGCACGCAAAGAAGGGCTGCGCCCCCCAAAGTCAGCACCAGGCTGGCAATCAGCACCAGTTTGGTGTAGACACTGAACTTCCGGACCCGACGGACTCTGGCTACCTCCTCCCAAACGAAGAAGCCCAGGCCACCCACGGCAATCAGGATCATCAGGGTGATACAGACCACCGGGTCGGAATTGAACTGAACAAGGCTGTCCCCATAGCCGAACACGTCAAAGCCTGCGTTGCAGAATGCGGAAACAGCATGAAACAGTCCGTCCCACAAAGCCTTCCCGGGGCCAAATTGGGGGATAAACCGAATAAACAGCACGGTCGCAGCCACTGCCTGAATGCCGAGGCTTCCGCCCAGCACCCACTTTTGCAGGTTTACCACGCCCTCCATTTCGTTGACGCTGAGGGCCTGCGCCATCAGCATCCGGTGCCGAAGTCCCACTTTGCGCCGCAGGGCAAAGATCACCAGGGAGGCCATGCTCATAAAGCCCAGACCGCCCACCTCAATCAGGCACAGAATCACCGCCTGGCCAAACATGGTCCATTGGGTCCCGGTGTCAAAAAGCACCAATCCCGTCACGCAGGTGGATGAGGTGGCCGTAAAAAGGGCCGGCAAAAAGCCGCAGGAAACGCCGCTTTTGGAAGCAGCCGGCAAAGACAGCAGCGCCGCTCCCGCCAGGATGATTCCCACAAAGATCAGAGCAATGATCTGGGTAGGGCGCAGTACGATCCGGTGTCTGGAAAGCCAGATTCGAAGCCTGTTTTTCTTCATTGCCGCACCACACTCCCCTCTTTGCAGCAAGAAACACTTCTGAGTTTACCTTTTATTATATCTATTCAGCAAATTTTTGCAAGTATATTTTCATACAACCCAAAGCACGGGTCATTATGCCCATTTTTGCAGGCTCTTTTCCTTTGAATTCCCGGAAATTTTATGCAATCTGATGAGTTTTCTTTTGTTCTTCCCCATGATAAGATAAGAAAAAGTTTTTTGGGAGGCGACAATATGGGATATACGGAAACCTGGTCCGGCAAAATCAGCCGCAAACTCATCAAGAAACAGCGCATTATTGACGTGGCAGCCGGCCGTCAGAAGGCCGATTTGGTACTGAAAAACGCCACCTATGTCAATGTATTCTCCGGGGAACTGGAAACCCGGGACATTGCAGTGACCGAAGGTCTGATCGTGGGTCTTGGCAGCTACGAAGGCATCGTTGAACGGGACATGACCGGCAAAATCGTCTGCCCCGGCTTTATTGACGCCCATATCCACCTGGAGTCCAGTCTGGTAAGCCCTGTAGAGTTTGCCCGGGCGGTGATCCCTCATGGCACCACCACCGTCATCACCGACCCCCATGAAATCACCAACGTGATGGGCACCGACGGCATCGACTATATGCTCTCTGCCACCGAAGGTCTGCCGGTGGATGTGCGGTTTATGATTCCCTCCTGTGTTCCCGCCTCCCCCATGGATGAAAGCGGCGCCAACCTGGACTACCGGGACATCGACAGCTTCTTTGAGCATCCCCGGGTGCAGGGTCTGGCAGAAATGATGAATTACCCCGGCATTGTGGCCGCCGACGGTTCCACCGTATCCAAGATCGTGGCCTCCCAGGCCCACCACAAGAAAATTGATGGACACGCCCCCGGCCTCACCGGGAAAGACCTGAACGCCTATATTTCTGCCGGTGTTTACTCGGACCACGAATGTGCTGACATGGACGATGCCATGGAAAAGCTTCGTCTGGGCCAGTTCATTATGATCCGGGAAGGCACCGCCGCCCGGAACCTGGAAGCCCTGATTGAGCTGATCAAGTCTGAAAAGCTGTTCAGCCGCTGTATGTTTTGTACCGATGACAAGCACCCCAGCGATCTGCTGGAAAAGGGCCACATCGACTACATCTGCCGCAGAGCCGTGGCACTGGGAGCCGATCCCATCCGCACCGTTCAGGTGGCCTGCCTCCATGCGGCCCGGTACTTCCTGCTGAATAACCGGGGTGCCATCGCGCCCGGCTATCTGGCCGACTTTGCGGTGGTGGAAGACCTGAAGGATTTCAATGTGGTGACGGTCTACAAGCGGGGCCGCCTGGTATACGATCACGGCGTGCTGGAGCCCATTCCCCAGCCGGAGATTCCCGCCCATCTGGACCGCATGGCCCACGATACCTTCCACCTGCCCCAGCTGCAGCCTTCGGACCTGGCGGAGACCCGCCGCAGGGGCGTCATTGGCATGATTCCCGGCCAGATCATCACCGAAGACCGGGGCTACGCCGAAGGCGTGGATCTGCAGAAGGACATTCTGAAAATGGCCGTGGTGGAGCGGCACAAGAACACCCGCCACATCGGCATCGGCTATCTGAACGGCTACGGTCTGAACCAGGGTGCCGTTGCCACCTCCGTGGCCCATGACAGCCACAACATCATCTGCGTGGGCGAAAACGATGGGGATATGGCCCTGGCGGTCAACCGGATCGCCAGGAACCACGGCGGCATCGTGGTGGTGAAGGACGGGCAGATCCTGGCAGAGCTGCCCCTGGAAATTGCGGGCCTTATGACCAACAAGCCTCTGGCGGAAGTCAACACCCTGCTGGAAAACGCCAAGGAAGCCGCCTACACCCTGGGGGTCGGCAAGGACATTGATCCCTTTATGACCCTGTCCTTTATGAGCCTTCCCGTGATCCCCACTTTAAGGCTCACAACCCGTGGTGTCATCGATGTGATGACCCAGCAGTATATTTAAGGAGGGACGCCATGTTCCGGGGCCAGCAAAACGACAATGCCCGGCTTCGCAGGGAGTTGGAAGATTACTTTGGGACCGCCATGTTCAGCGGCAATCCCATGGCCATGATGGATCTGCAGCGGGTCCAGAATGCATCGGGCTGGGAGCTGCGGCAGATCGCCCTGCAAAACGGCTTTGATCCTGACGATTACGAAGACTGAAAAACCGACCGGAGTGCCCAAAGGCACTCCGGTTGTTTTTAGTTTCCGCACTTACCCCGTCCGCAGTAGCCGTGCTTTTCCACCATGCGGGCGTAGGTGGTATTGGCGCTGTAACCCACACCGCACCGGGGGCAGGTACCGCCGGGGTAGTAGTCTTCCTGATCCTTGTCCCCCACCAGTTCGTTATACTGATCGGCCCCGGTATAGGGTGCGGAGTTGTTGATGATCACCGTCAGATTGTCCCCCAACGTTTCATCCATATGGGTCAGGCTCCGGCTCTTTCCCTGAACCGTCACCTGAAAGGGCAGTGCCCCGTCCATAAGGGTGGTAATATAGCTGCGAACATCACTGACGCGGAAGGACTCATCCAAATCCACATCCACATACCAGGTTACCGTCACAATATAGCGCAAATCTGCCACCTGGGAGCGGATATCGGTAATCTCATAGGATACATCCTTGATAGAGAAACCAAAGTAACCTTTTTCCTTCACGGTTTCGCAGTATCCGGAAAAACTCTCATCCACCTGCATATAGATCTCCCGGCGGATGCTTTCGTCCTTACAGTACCTGAACAGAAGGAACATACCGATTACAAGGGCAATCGCCGCTGCAACCGCAACAAATTTCTTCATGTCACACCTCGCATCCCAGGTTACTCCGGTCTATGCTGGGAGTTTTCCGAAGAAAACCCCTCCGGATAGCGCTTTTTCAGTTTCTCAATGTTCCGGGCCATAACCTCTTCCAGAGAAACATCCAGCGCCGTGGCGGTTTCCGCCAGATACCAGGCAATATCCCCCAATTCCTTAATGAGGGCCTCCCGGTCCAGGGGATGGCCCTGGTGCAGATGCTTTTTCACGATGTCAATGGCCTCGCCGGATTCCCCGCAAAGGCCCATAACCCCATTGATCAGCACATCCCGAGGACTCAATTCCGGATTCAGGGTGGTCATGGCCAGCTTTTGGTACTCGTTGGGAGTCATGCTTCCATACCCTTCACGAAGGCAGGCTTGTCGGCAGCCTTAAAGTAGGCAGAGCCGGCCACCAGCACGTCGGCGCCGTTGGCTTTGCAGGTTTCGCCGGTCACCAGGTCCACGCCGCCGTCCACTTCCAGATGGCAGCCGGGGTTCAGCCGGTCGATCATTTCCCGGAGGGTCTTCAGCTTAGGCATCATATCCGCCATGAACTTCTGACCACCGAAGCCGGGCTCCACGGTCATCACCAGTACCAGATCCACCAGAGGAATGTACGCTTCGATGGCCTCGGCGGGGGTCTTGGGTTTTACCACGATACCGGGCTTGACACCCATGGAGCGGAGCAGTTCCAGGGTCTTGCGGATGTTTTCGGGGGTGTCGGCTTCCACATGGATGGTCAGGTAGTCGGCACCGGCTTTACAGAACTGGGCTGCGTACTTGATGGGCTCGGTGATCATCAGATGCACATCCAGCACCAGATCCGTCACCGGCCGCATGGCTGCCACCAGTGAGTAGCCAAAGGACAGATTGGGCACAAAATGGCCGTCCATAATATCCACATGGAGCCACTTGACGCCACATTCTTTGCAGTAATCAAAGTCCCGCTTCATGTTCATGTAGTCACAGGACAAAATGGAAGGAGAAAGAATTGCCATGGTATTACCTCCTGAACTCAAATGTTGCTGATTTCCAGGGCCGCTTTATACAGAGCGCAGAACCGGCGGTATTTCCGCTCCAGTCGCTCTGTGGGATGGGGTTCATAGCTGTAAAGCAGCTCCACGCATTCCCCAACGGCCTCTTCGTAGGATGCGAACCGGCCGTGACTCACCGCTGCGATCAGGGCAGCACCCAGGCAGGCCGCTTCCTTCTCCTTGGGGATGGAAACGGGCAGACCGGTGATGTCCGACTGCATCTGGCACCAGATGGGGCTCTTGGCACCGCCGCCGGTGGCAATGATGGAGCGCAGCTCCACGCCGTTGCGGGCGATGTGCTCACAGTTCTTGCGCAGCACGAAGCTGACGCCTTCCATGACCGCGCCGGCCATGTCGATGGAATCATGCTCCTGGCGCAGACCCCAGAATACGCCGTTGGCCTGGGCATCAAACTCCGGTGCGCTGGTACCCACCAGGTAGGGCAGGAACAGCAGGTCGTTGGGTTTACGCTCCGCCAGAACCGCATTCATTTCGTCATAATCCGCCTTCATGCAGCTTCTGCGGAACCATTCCAGACTGACACCGCCGCTTTCCACCACGGGAAGCATCACATAGGTATCGGGAATGAAGCCATAGTGCATGGCGATGCCCGTGTTCCGGCCTTCCTCCGCAGTGGACATGGTGGCCAGGGCCATCACTGTGCCTGTGGACAGGGTAATGCCGCCCTTTTGGATGTTTCCGGTGCCCACCATGCCGGCAAAGTGGTCCAGAGTGCCCACATTGACCTTGGTTTCGGTGGAAAGACCCATCTCCCGGGCCACTTCGGCGGTCAGCCCCCCTGCCACGGTGCAGGGCTCGCAAAGCTTGGGCAGCTGCTCTTCCCGGACACCGATGGCCTGAAGCATATCCTGCCAGTAAGTCTTCTTGTAAATGTCAAAGTAGAACGAGAAGGTTGCAATGGACATATCCGCCACTTTTTCGTCGGTGAGACAGTAGACGATATAGTCCTTCAGCAGCATATAGCAGCCTGCATTCTCATAAATCTCAGGCCGGTTGTTCTTCAGCCACAGAATCTTGGTGGCGGGCCAGGTGGGCAGCACCGCCATCTGGCCGGTAACCGCTTCACATTTGGCCGCGTCAAACTGCTGCTCCAGCACCTTGCACTCTTCGGTGCTGCGCTCGTCCATCCAGCTGATGGCATTCATCAGGGGCCGGCCGTCCTTGCCCAGCACCACCAGGGACTCCGCCTGGCCAGTGAAGGCGATCTGATGGACCTTTTCCACCTGATTCTTTTCCACCATCTCCGCCAGCAGACCGATCAGGTCCCGGCAGTAGGCCCAGGCGTCAAACTCCACAAAGCCGTTTTCACGGATATAGGTCACCGGGCGGCTCTGACGGTCCACCAGGTGAAAATGTTCGTCATAAATGGCAGCTTTGATATTGGTGCTGCCAAGATCCACGCCAATATACATGGTAATCCTCCTGTTTCAGAAAAAGGCCATCCCAGGGGACGGCCTTTTTCAAATCAACTAAGTAAACACTGCTTCGAAAAGTCTTTTCGAAGCACCGGGGGCGACGGAGCAAACTTATTTTCAGATGGACGGCAGGGGATTTTTTCTCAGATCAAAGAAAAAAACGCAGGCATACTTTGTGTATGTCAAGTTTTTATTCTGCAGGGCTGGGGAAAAAGAGCCGCCGTTCCATCGAAAAGAACGTTTGCAAAGTCGATCCCAAAAATCACATTACCAGCTCGATGTCCATCATCTCGCAGAAGTCGGCCAGGGCCTGCACATGATCGCCGTAAGCGAAGATAACGTGCTGGCTGCAGACATTCTGAGCGAACTCTTCCACGGTGCAGGAATCGGGGAACACTTCCAGGCTGGGCAGCTGGGGAGCGGGATCGTCCCAGCCGAACTCGTTCCATGCGGGAGGAGTCTTGGCCTCGGCGGTATAGACGTGCATCTTGTACCAGCCGTTCAGGTAAGCCAGACGGGCGCAGGTGATATAGCCGGTCTTGACCTTGGATACATTCAGCAGGCTGGAGTTCAGCAGGCCGAAGGCAGCGGGCAGCACGGTCACATCGCCGTCGGTAACAGCCTGGGGCACGTAGTCGGGCACGCCGATGAGCATGGAGTTTTCAAAGAACTCGTAGTACTCCATGTAAGGAACGATCTCCTGGCCGGAGATGTACTTCATAATCAGCTCGGTGACGGCACCCATCACGTCGTTTTCGGGCACGGTCAGCACGCTGCAGTAATGCTCCAGCAGCATAAACACCATGGCAGGGGGGAAGCCTTCCAGCTTCTTCATGCCGTCCACGTCGATGAGGGTGATGGCTTCCCAGCCACGCTCTTCGATCTTCTTTGCAATGGCCAGAGCGTACTTGACGCCCTTTTCGATGACGGACTCGTCACAGGCCTTCTTGAACACCCAGTTTTCCTTCACATACTGCACGCCCTCGGCGATCTTGGCAGGCTCCAGAGTCTCGATGGCGCGAACCATCTCCAGCATCTCGTAGGGCTCCACTTCCACGCCCAGCTGGCCCCGCATGGTGTTGCCTTCGTACTGAGTGCCGTACAGCAGCATATCCCGGTAGCCCATGGTGCCAACCTTGGCGGAGCGCAGGTTCTTGCGGGCACGGCAGGCAGCCACGTAGGCAGCAATCTTGTCCATGGGCCACTCCTTGCCAATGATGTTGTAGATGTACTTGAAGGTGTAGCCCAGAGCCTCAAAGGCAGGACGGATGGCGGTGGTACCGGCCTGCTCCGCAGTGGTGATGATACGGCCCTGTTCCTTCCAGCCGCACAGGCCCCACAGGATCATGGGAACATGGCGGAAATGATCGGTCACACGAATGACGGCATGGGTGGGCACCCAACCGGCCACACAGACGATCAGGCAGTCCAGATCCTTGCCTTCCAGCTTGGCGTAAGCGGCATCGGCAGTTTCATAGGCGGGATCATCGATGACCAGGCCGCCGTCCACCACGTCACCCAGGCGGGCCTTGACGGCTTCCAGGGCTTCGTCGTGCTTCATCTGCAAACGTTCAATGGGGGTGTTGACTTCACCGAAGCAAACAAATGCGATGGTATTCTTCTTCATAATGACACTCCTTAATATAATGAAATTTCTTGGAACTACGTATTAACAGGAAACCTGCGTGATCCGGACCCCGGCTTCCCGGAGGGCTTCCAGGGCTTCTTCCGCTCCGCCGCCGGTCACCAGCCGGATCTGCTCCAGCTGCTCCCGGACTCTGGAAAAACCGGTGCGGCCGATCTTGCTGTGGTCCGCCACGATCATGGCGTTTTTGGCACCCCGCAGCATCATGCGGTCAATGACCGCCTCCTCTGCGTGATAGGTGGTGATGCCGCCCTCGGCGCTGACGCCGTCCACACTGAGGATGGCCCAGTCCGCCTGGTATCGCAGCAGCTGCTCCTGGGCATCACCGCCATGGGTAAAGCCATAGCTGGCGTTGATCTCGCCGCCCAACAGCAGCACACGAATGGTGGGCACGACCCCCAATGTCCGGGCCACTGCCAGGGAATTGGTCACCACATTCAGATTGCTGCGGGCGCTGAGAGCTTCCGCCACATACTCGGTGGTGGTGCCGGAGTTGATAAACAGGGTTTCTCCGTCTTTGACCATCTGGGCCGCCTCCAGGGCGATGGCTCTTTTCTCGGGCCCACGAGGGTCGGAAAAGGCCTGTGCCGGGAGCACGGCGCTGCTCCCCCGCACCGGAATGGCACCGCCCTGAACACGGAGCAGATACCCTTCCTGTTCCAGGAAGTCCAGATCATTGCGAATGGTGGCAGGTGTTACATCCAGCATCTCGCTCAGCTGCATGACGGAGATTTTCCCATCCTGCTGCAGCTGCTCCAAAATGTGGGTTCTGCGTATATCGATTTTCAACTTTCCGCCTGTCACAGTTTCACATCCTTGTCGTGATATCAAAGGGGCTTATTGTTCAGCCGCTCTCCCACGGCTCCGCCGGGGTGGATCAGGGCAAACTGCTCTGCCTGGTAACCGGTCTGCTCAATGATTGCCGCCTGAAGGGCATGGAAAACCATGCAAAGGGCGGTTGTGGAGGTGGTTCCCTGGGCATTCCACTTATCGGTTTCCCGGTTCACATACTGCTTCAGCACCACATCCGCACCCAGAGCCAGAGGAGACTCCAGATTTTCGGTAACGGTGATGACCTTGACGCCCTTGGCCTTACAAATATCCAGAATGGGCAGCAGTTCCTTTGTTTTGCCGCCCCGGGATGCAAAGACCATTACATCGTCCTTCTGCAGAAAACCGGTGGCACCGTGAACCGCCTCAGCGGGACTGATGAACCGGGCAGGCCGCTCAATGCAGCACATCAGATGGGCGAAATGCTGGCAGATGATGCCGGAATGGCCACAGCCGGCAGCCCCGATCCGGGGCGCGCTGCTCAGCAGCTCCACCGCCGCGGAAAATGCCTCGTCGCTGAAATATTCCTTCATACCCACAATGCACGCTGCCTCAATGTCGTATGCCGCCTTTGCGGCTTCCAGTGCTTCTTTTGAGATCATAAATATTCCTCCTTCCGGCATTTCAGGCTCCCGGCCCCAAACGCCTATGGTACTGCTACCATAAATGATAGTACCTTCCGCCCTTTTTTTCAATTCACAAATCTTCCAATTTTTACTACCGAAAATCAGCCAATATGAACGAATCGAAACGACCAAACAAAAACAAGATTGACGAAACGAAAATGATTTGTTATAATAAGGCAAAAATTAAACATCCGAAAGGAGTCTTTCCAATGACCACTATCAAGGCACCATTTTTCGAAATCGGCCCCAAGTCCTACCTGTACGGTGACGAAATTCTGGACCTTGCCCTGGCTGCCGACGCCGCCTCCGAAAAGTACAATGTGGACATCATCTTTACCTGCCCCGTTGTAGACATCCGCAGAGTCAAGGAAGCCACCAAGCGCATCCATGTCTTCGCCCCCCACATGGACCCCATCCCCGTGGGCCGCGGTCTGGCTGACATCCTGCCCGAAAGCCTGGTTGCTGCCGGTGCCGAAGGCGTCATGCTGAACCACGTGGAAAAGCCCCTGAGCTTCGAAGTCCTGGCTGCCACCATCCGCCGGGCCGAAGAAGTGGGCCTGACCACCATCGTCTGTGCCGATTCCATGGCCGATGCTTCCCGCATTGCTACCCTGAACCCCGACATCATCGTGGCCGAGCCCTCCGAGCTCAGCGGCACCGGTGTCGGTGTGGGTCCCGATAAAGGGGCCGCCGCCACCAAGTGCGTCAAGGACGTAAACGAGGGCATTCTGGTGCTGACCGCTGCCGGCATTTCCAACGGCAACGATGTGTATAACACCATCATCGCCGGCGCCGATGCCACCGGTTCTTCTTCCGGCGTCGCCAAGGCTCCCGACCGTGCCGCCATGGTGGACGAAATGATCGCCGCCGTCCGCAAGGCCTGGGACGAAGCCCACAACTGATCCGTACATCCATTATTATTCATTATTCTTAGGAGGAACTTACAAATGGAATTCAAAGTAGTACAGAAGGAAATCGAACTGCAGTCCCGGGGCTGGATCCCCACCTTCCATGATATCTCCGTGGACATCATGAAGATCGTTGCCGAATCCGGCATCCAGAACGGCACCGTCTCCATCGTCTCTCACCACACCACCTGCTCCGTCATGGTTCAGGAGTGCTCCCACGACTTCGACACCTTCGATCTGGAGTACCTGCAGCATGACCTGCTGGACATCATGCGCAAGATGATCCCCGACTTCTCCGAGGAGCATCAGTACCGTCATCCCGGCCCCGTTCATGCCCAGTTCGGCCGCTATGTCAACGAGCCCGGCAACTTCACCTCCATGAACACCGACGGCCACCTGCGCTCCGTCTTCTTCGGCCGCAGCGAAACCATGACCGTTAAGGACGGCAAGCTGGACGGCGGCGAGTTCGCCCACGTCTACTTCATCGACTGGGACCATGTCCGCGCCCGTCACCGTCAGGTCAACGTCACCGTCATGGGCACCACCGAAGAAGTGGGCGACCGCAAGTACAACAACGGCGAAGTGGTTGACACCCTGCGCAAGTTCTCCGAGGAAGAAAAGGCTTACATGCCCCAGTACGACGAGTGGAGAATCAGAAAGTAATCTGACACCCTAACCGGATCCTGGATGATACGTCTGTCATCCAGGATCCTCTTTATCAGGAGGAACACCCTATGAAAAAGGTTCGTTTTGCCATTATTGGTATAGGAAACCGGGGTACCAGATATGCCCAAAGTCAGACGCTCTTTCCGGATCAGATGGAAGTCACCGCCATTGCGGATCCCCGGCGGATCCGTCTGGACTCCGCCAACAAATTCCTGCACCTGCCGGAGGATCGGCTCTTTGACAGTGCCGATGCCCTGTTGGCCCAGCCCAAGCTGGCAGATGTCATGGTGATCGCCACCCAGGATCAGCAGCACCGGGATCACGCCATCCGGGCCATGGAGGCCGGCTATGACCTGCTGCTGGAAAAGCCCATCGCCGTGGATCCCAGAGATGTGCAGGCCATCCAGCAAACCGCCAACCGCCTGGGCCGCCGGGTCATCGTCTGCCACGTGCTGCGCTACACCCCCTTCTACCGGGAAGTCAAGCGGCTTTTGGATGAAGGCACCGTGGGCCGGATTATGACCATAGAGGCTGCGGAGCATGTGGGCTACTACCACATCGCCCACAGCTTCGTCCGGGGCAACTGGCATAACACTGCCGCCTCCAGCCCCATGATTCTGGCCAAGTGCTGTCACGACATGGATCTGCTGCTCTGGCTCACCGGCAAGCACTGTCAGAAAGTCACCTCCTTCGGTCACCTGTCCTACTTCACCGCAGAAAACCGGCCCGAGGGGGCCCCGGAACGCTGTACCGACGGCTGCCCGGTGGAAAACTGCCCCTACAACGCCCCCAGGTTTTATCTTTCCCGGATTCCCGGTTGGCCTGCCAACGTACTCCACCCGGAACCCACCGAAGAAAACATCATGGAGGCCCTGCGGACCACCGATTACGGCAAGTGCGTCTTCCGGATGGACAACGATGTGGTGGATCACCAGGTGCTGAACCTGCAGTTTTCCGACGGCGTCACCGCAGTTTTCACCATGGACGGCTTCAACAACATCCAAACCAGAACCCTTCGGATTGCAGGCACTGAAGGAGAGATCTGGGGTGACTTCGACAAGGACCAGCTGTACTGGCAGCGGTACGGCGAGGCGGAACACCGGATCGACCTTTCGGCCACAGAAACCAAGGCCGGTCACGGCGGCGGAGATACCGGCATCGTACGGGATGTGATCCGCCTGATGCGGGGCGATGACTTCGACACCTCCTCCATCACCACCATTGACCGCTCTGCAGAAAGCCATTACGTGGCCTTCGCCGCAGAAGAAAGCCGCCTGAAAGGCGGCGAGCTGATTCACCTGGACCGGTTCCTGGAATCCCTCTGAAAGACTAAAAGCCCGGCTGCAAAAGTGAACTGCTCCCCGTCAAGTGGACAGTGAAATAAAAAAAGATTTTTAGCACTTCCGGTAGCCGGTTTGGTTACCGGAAGTCATTATTTGAGATGCACGGCACTGCGGTGCCGTGGAACCTCAGGAAATGTCAGGACGCAT
>JAZSLC010000192.1:0-2665 GCA_045535175.1 Faecousia sp.
TATGATTGGTTTCCGCAAGGCATTCTTTGAATACTGCATCGACTACGCAAAGAGCCAGTTTACCGTGTGGAACGGCAGCCTGGATGACCTGCTGACAGAAACTGCCCGGGGATATATCACCATCGCCTGCAATATGCCGAACCTGTTCCGTTTTGTATTCGTGGATAACAAGGACGAGTGCAAGAATTCCGATGTGGTTCAAAAATTGCAGTTGGACAACACGAAGAAAATCATCCATCTGTTGTGTGATGAAAAGGGGCTGACAGAACCGCAGGCTGCATCTTTTCTGATGAACTATGAGTTCTACATCCACGGCATTGCGTCCTATACGGCCAGCGGCTTCGTCAATTACCCGGAGGAAGAGATCATCGCCATGGCGAACCGGGCCAGGGATGCATTCCTGGCATACGAAGGGAGATAATCATGGTTTTACGCAAAACTGTTCACTCAGAGATTCCTGAATTGACCAGAATCTCCAAGGCGGCATTTGATACGGATAACCTTGTGGGCAACCCGGAAACAGGTGGTCCGCCGGATTATGATTCTGAACCTTGGTATGCAAAAATGATGGAAGGCGGAAACCTGTATACTGCCATCGATCAACATACAATCATCGGTGGCGCTGTGCTGTTTCCCACTGCAGAACAAAAGGAACTGTACATCGGCAGAATTTTTATTGATCCGGTGCATTTTCAGAAGGGTTATGGCATTGCCATCATGGAGCAGATTGAAAGGATGCATCCCGGATTCCTGTGCAAGCTGGACACCCCGATATGGAATATCCGCACAAACCGCTTCTACACCAAGCTGGGCTATCGGGAAACCGGCAGGGATGAAGAAACTGTGTATTATCAAAAGCAGGTGTAACCTATGATTTTAGAAACGGAACGCCTGATTCTGCGGAAACTGGATCAAAACGACTTCAATTCTTTATATGCAGTGCTTGCGGATTCCGATATCATGGAGCATTACCCCTATACCTTTGATGAAGACAGAGTCCGGAACTGGATCACTCGGAATATGGAGCGCTATTCAAAAGACGGCTTTGGTCTGTGGGCCGTGGTTCTGAAAGAAACAGGAGAAATGATCGGTGACTGCGGAATCACCATGCAGTCAATCCACGGACAATGGCTGCCGGAAATTGGCTATCACATTCGCAAAGATCAACAGCGCAAGGGCTATGCCTCGGAAGCCGCTGCCGCCTGCATCCGGTATGCCTTTGTAAATTACGATTTTCCGGCGGTGTATTCCTATATGAAACACACCAACATCCCTTCCCAGCGGACCGCCATGAAAAACGGTATGAGATTTGTTGAAGAATACGAAGACCCTGACAATACCTATACCCGTGTCTATGTCATTAACCGAAAAGAATGGGAGGCACAACATGAAACATAATTCGCAAACTGATTTGATTTTATCTGATCGTTTCGGAAAAGATTCCCTGATCACCCTGGCTACCGTGGAAAACGGCATTCCTTACGTTCGCACGGTGGATGCCGTGTATATTGACGGTGCATTTTATGTGGTAACCTACAGCCTGTCCGGCAAAATGCAACAGATTGCAAAGAATCCCACAGTCGCCATCTCCGGAGAGTGGTTCACTGCCCACGGTGTCGGCGAAAACCTGGGCCATGTTCTGTTGCCTGAAAACAAGGCGGCTATGGACATTCTCCGTGCGGCATTTGCCGCATGGTACGATAACGGTCACACCAATGAAGCAGACCCCAATACTTGCCTGCTGAAGATCAATCTGACAGATGGTGTACTGTTTTCGGATGGCACACGGTATGAAATCGATTTTACATGAGGAAATTCTATGGAACTGACACATATTTTACGCAATTTTCGGGATGCAGAGGGAAAACTGACGGCATTTCCGGCAAAACGGAAAATGAAGCTTTATGCACTGCTGTATCTGGTGCAGAAAATTCCGGCTGATACAGATTTTACAGAGCGGGAAATTAACGACATTCTGCTGGACTGGCATACCTTTGCCGATCCTGCCACATTGCGCAGGGAACTGTACGACTATCATTTCCTTGACCGCAGCCGGGACGGGAAGGTTTACCGTCTGGCCCAGAGACAGCCCAAACCGGAGGAACTGGGACTATAAAACCGAAGGAGAAGTACAGCATGGAGAAAACAGCGAGCCAAATTCAAAAAGAGAGAATCAAAGAATTGGAGGCCAAGGCCAATGCACTGATTGCCAAGTGTGGCGTGGCAACCCTGACTTCCGTCAATGAAAAGGGTTATCCCCGCACTTGCGTGTTGTCCATTTACAAGGCGGATGGGTTTTCCGATATCTACTTCGTAACCTCAAAGCGTTCTGCCGTTAACGGAAAGGCTGCTCATTTTGAAGTGAATCCCAAAGCCAGTGTTTGCTATTTCCTCGGTGGGGACTCTGTGACACTGATCGGAAATGTGGAATTCATCGAAGACAGAGCGGTGCAGGAAAGCATCTGGAAGGAAGCAGACCGGAAGTTTTTCAAGAAGGGCCTTGACGATCCCAAATTCCGCCTAATTCATTTCCATACCATCGAAGCCACGTTCTGGATCGAAGGAAAATTCAGAACTTGTAAATACAAGTAAGCCGTAGGAGGGATAGCATATGAAAATTGAAAGTTGCATCAAAGAATCCTTTTCCGTGATCGGTAAAGAGGGT
>JAZSLC010000167.1:0-4035 GCA_045535175.1 Faecousia sp.
TGACAATATGAGCCCCTCTACTGCCTTTAGCTGCGTGTATTTTCGTTTCTGCATAACAATACCCCCTGTGTAGTTATTATCCTACACAGGGAGCCTTTTTGTCTATTGTCCAGTTTTACTGGTTCGGTTCACTGAAAAGCCGGGGACTTTTGTTTTTTGCAGCTCAAAGCAGTCCGCTGTATCTGGGCAGCGGATAGTCTGCTTCGTAATTCCGGCACAGGTCCATAAAGGCCTTTGCGGAACCGGTCAGATACTTTTCCTTGTGCCAGATCATGTGGAACCGTCTGCGAAAGTCCATCCCTTCCACACGGACCGTCGTAACGAGTCCTTTTTCCAAAGGGCCTGTTACCATTCTTTGAGGAAGAACGGCGATGCCCAGACCGTTGATCACGGCATTTACCAGGGCGGTGGTGCTCATGGCTTCCCAAATGGGCTGTACACGGAATCCGGCGCTTTCTGCTGCCCGGTCAAAGACCTCCCGGGTGCCGCTGCCCGGTTCCCGGAGCAGGAACTTTTGCTGTTTGAATTCGGCAACGGTAAGGATCTGCCCATTTTGGAAGCGGCCGTCGGCAGGGCAGATTACAGCTAATTGATCCTCCATGTACTCCTCAGAAAGAATGGATGGATGGTGGGGCACACCTTCGATCAGGGCAAAGTCCAGTTCGCTGCTTAAGATCTTCTGTTCCAGCTCATCGGAGGGCGCAACCAGAACACGGACTTCGGTACCGGGATAGCGGCTGTAAAAGGCTTTTACATAGCACGGCAGGAACTGCGAACCGATGGTAACGCTGGCCCCTGCCCGGAGTAGGCCAAAGGAATCCCAATTCCGCATTCCCTTTTCCATATCTTCAAAAAGAGCAGAGATGTGAGAAGCATACTCCCAAAACCGCTGCCCTGCTTCCGTCAGCCGAAGCCTTCTTCCGATGCGGTCAAATAGAGTAACACCGTAGTATTGTTCTAATTCACGGATAGCCAGACTGACTGCAGGCTGGGTCATATGCATTGCTTCAGCCGCTTTTGTGGTATTGCAGCTGTTTTCGCAGACGGAGGCAAATATTTTCATATGGCGCAGAGTCATAGGATGGGCTCCTTTATATCTAATTACTTATGGTTGTGATTTAATTATATTATTTCCATTCTAAAATAGCAAGCAGTATAATGAGGACAAAGGAGTGATTTATTTGAACAACAAGTATCTAACGCTATTTGTGTCTACATTTCAGCTCAGTGCCTGCACCTTCGGCGGCGGATTCGTCATTATTCCGCTGATGCGGAAAAAGTTTGTGGAAGAGCTGGGCTGGATCGAAGAGCAGGAAATGATGGACTTGACGGCCATTGCCCAGTCTTCTCCCGGTGCCATTGCAGTGAATGCCTCCATTCTGGTGGGCTACCATGTGGCAGGGATCCCCGGTGCCTTGCTGACGGTATTGGGAACGGTGCTGCCGCCGCTGATCATCATTTCTGTGATCTCTTTCTTCTATCAACAATTCCGTGACAATGGGATCGTCAATATGGCAATGACCGGTATGCTGGCCGGTGTTGCGGTGGTGATTTGTGATGTGGTCATCAATATGGCCAAAACCATCCTCCAGCAAAAGCATGTGCTGCCTGTGCTGGTTCTGGCAGGTTCTTTCACAGCTGTGCGATTTTTCAATGTGAACATCATGATCGTGATCCTGGTGTGCGGAATGATCGGTGCCTGGGAGACATGGAGGCGGGAAAAAATCTATAAGGAGGCGTTTGGAATATGATTTACCTGGAATTGTTCTGGAGCTTCTTTCAGATCGGCCTTTTCAGCATTGGCGGAGGCTATGCGGCCATGCCGCTGATCCAGCATCAGGTGGTGGATCTGCATCCCTGGCTGACCATGACCCAGTTTGCCGATATCATGACCATTGCGGAAATGACCCCCGGCCCCATTGCCATCAATTCTGCTACCTTTGTGGGGATCCAGATCGCAGGGCTTCCGGGAGCTGTGATTGCCACCGCCGGCTGCGTGTTTCCCTCCTGTGTGATCGTTCTGACCCTTGCCTGGGTGTATTACCGCTTTCGGGGGCTGACGGTGATCCAGGGGGTACTGGCAGGTCTGCGGCCTGCGGTGGTTGCCATGATTGCTTCCGCGGGAATCTCCCTGCTGATTATGGCGCTTTACGGCCAGCGAGCGATTCCTGCTGATATTTTTTGCATGGATTACATTGCCCTGTCTATTTTTATGGCTGGATTCTTTGTTTTGCGGAAATGGAAGGTCAGTCCCATGTGTATTATGGCAGGCGCCGGCGTGGCCGGTGTGATTTTGTACGCAGTTTTCTGAGAAGGAGGAGTGCATATGCGGTATACGATAAGAGCTGGTATGCTGTATGAAGAAAACAGGCAGGAGTCGCTGATTCATATGAAAGGTATTTTTTCCGGGCCGGAAAAGCATATCTGTCTTCCCAATGAAGAATGGGTCCTGCGTACATTCATTCGCGATCTGCCTGCTCCACCGCGTAAGCGGTCAGATGTCCGTTTCCGGGAATATGTAATGCTGGATCCCGATGGCGCAGAGATCGCCAGGGGAAAACCGGACTATGCGCAAGGGGAAGACCCGGCGGTGACCGGCTGGCCCATTTGCCGGATGCCAAGGGTCGACCATGCAGATGTAACGATCCAAGGAAAACCATATGCCCTGATCATGCACAACAGCCAGAACTACGCACTGACAGATCCAACCGGGTATACGGTGGTTCAGATCATGCATCGGGGCCTGTGCGGAGGCTGGAATATCGAGGCCGATGGGCGCTTTTCTCCCGGGATCCTGTGCGGACTGTTTGCTTTTTGCAGATATATGGAGCATGAAAACGAATTGATGATTGTGTGACAATTTCTATTGACATGGTAACCTTATTTTCGATAGAATAGGATTACAATGCATTTGGAGGATTCCTTCGTGAATGAAAAAGGAAGCAATCATCAGCTGTTAAAACAGAATAACCACAATCTGATCAAACGGTTTATCTATCGGAACAGCCCCATTTCCCGGGTGGAAATCGCCCAGCAGCTGGGTCTGACCACCGCAACCATCACCGGCATGGTCAATCCCATGATCAGCTCCGGTCTTCTGCGGGAAACTGTTGCGTCGACAGAAGAATCCAAGAGCGCGGGACGGCCCCGGATGATGCTGGAATTCGTTCCGGAGGCATATTATATCTGCGGTGTTGATGTGGGTGTTTATCGTACCAGCTATATTCTGACGGATATTCGGGGCAACATTGTTTCAATTCGGGATACCAATCAGCCTCTGGACGAATATCAGGTAACTTTGGAGAGACTGTCTCAGGAGATTCCCGATTTTTTGGCTGCAGCGGCGATCCCCAGGGAAATACTGCTGGGTGTCGGCATCTGCCTTCCGGGCATGATCGATGGCAGTGTGGATAAGATCTACGACATCTTCTATGAAGGCTGGACGGAGCACAATCTTTGTGCAGAACTGGGCCAGCGTCTTGGCTTGAAGGTGGAAGTGGAGAACAATGTCAGAGCACGGGCAATCAGCGCGGAACTCTTTGACCGGATGGTAACGGCGGAGCCCTTTGCATATTTCTTTGTTTCCTTTGGCGTGGCCTGTCAGATGATCATTGACGGAAAGGTGCTCTATGGTCAGTCTGCGGCTGCCGGTGAAATCGGTCATACCGTAGTGCAGCGCAACGGCCCGGTATGTCCCACCTGCGGCAACCGTGGCTGCCTGGAGGCGCTGACCGGTGAGCGGGCGATCCTGCAGCAGTGCCGGAATATTATGGCTTCAGATACGGCCACAGTTCTGAAAGAACTGTGCAGGGATCCCCAGGTGTTGACTATGGAGCAGGTGCTGATGGCCCAGGAGATGGGCGATCAGGTGGTGGGGCATATCATTGAAGATGCCATCGAATATCTGGGGATCGCGCTGGCCAATACCATCAATCTGATCAGCCCCCGGGCAGTGGTCCTGGAGGGACGGATTTTGTCCACACCCAAAAATCAGGAGCGGATGCTCCGGACAGTGGAGCAGTATATGTTCCATAT
>JAZSLC010000166.1:0-2476 GCA_045535175.1 Faecousia sp.
CACTTTGATCTAACGGCACCACCCACCGATACACCCCCGTAAATTTACGTTGGTTTTTCCAACGCATTTCGTTATTTCGAAACGCCACCCTTCCGGACGCCTCAGGAGAGGCGTCCCTACAAGAAACCTGGCGCGCCTAACTGCAAGCACTCCCGGTCCCAAATCCCGCAACGTAACGGGCCAATGTGGTCATTGGCCCCTACGGTTGCGCTGCCAGTTTTCTCCGTAAAACCACCGCACCAAACCCAAGAAACGCACAAGATCCTTCGACTCCGTTTCACTCCGCTCAGGATGACGCGGGTTTCCGGATTAGCCATTCTCCATTGTTAATTTTCAATTCTTTTTCCATTTTGTAATGAGGGTATCCTTATGGAAAGTTATGTTAACTGCAATCTCTGTCCCCGGGGGTGTGGGGTGGACCGCACTGCCGGGGAGGTCGGGTTCTGCGGCTGTCCGGATACCGCCCTGGTGGCCAAAACCATGCTCCACCGGTGGGAAGAGCCGGCCCTGGCTCCCGGGGGCAAAAGCGGCGCCGTCTTTTTCGGGGGCTGCACCCTGGGCTGCCGTTACTGCCAGAACGCCGCCATCAGCACCGCTCCCCGGGGCACCCCCATGGATGCCCCTGCCCTGCGCCGGGCCTTTGAGGACCTGATCGCCCAGGGGGCCGAAAACATCGACCTGGTGACCCCCACCCACTTCGCTCCCACGGTGGCTGCCGCCCTGGCGCCCAAGCTGCCGGTGCCGGTGATCTACAACTGCGGCGGCTACGAATCCGTGGACACCCTCCGCTCCCTGGAGGGCCTGGTGGACATCTGGCTGCCGGACCTGAAATACGCCGACGGTCCCCTGGGTGCCGCCCTTTCCGGGGCAGCCGACTACTTCCCGGTGGCCACCGCCGCCCTCACCGAAATGTTCCGCCAGACGGGCCCTGCGGTATTTCAGGGGGACAAGCTGGTGCGGGGCGTTCTGATCCGGCACCTGATCCTGCCGGGCCATGTGGAAAACTCCCTGAAAGTCCTGGACTGGATCGCAGACCACTTCCGCCCCGGGGAGGTGCTGGTGAGCCTGATGCGCCAGTATACCCCCATGCCCGGCATGGCGCCCCCTCTGGACCGGTCCGTCACCGACGAAGAATACGATGGAGTCCTCAGCTGGATGTTCCTGAACCGGCTGGAGGGCTTCACCCAGGAATCCGGCACCGACCGGGAGAGCTTCATCCCCGACTTCCATACAGAAACATAAGGAGGAATACAATATGATTTACACCTGGCTGATCCCCCTGCTGCTGACTTTGGGTTACGGCATCCGGTTTGTGATGGCCCTGGCCCAGCGCCGCTCCGCAGCAAACCCCACCCCCGAAAACGTTTCGGATGTCTACGACACCGAAACCTACGAGCGCTGGAAGCGTTACAGCGCCGAAAACAGCCGTCTGAAGCTGCTGTCCATTCTGGCATCCTGGGCCGTCAGCATGGCGCTGCTGTGCCTGGGGGTCTATGCCACCGTGGCGGCCTGGTTCCCGGACACCCTGTTTTTGCAGATGATGGCAGTGATCCTCACGGACGCCCTGGTGGAAACGGTCACCGACTTCGGCTTTGAATACTACCGGGTCATGGTCATCGAAGAAAAGTACGGCTTCAACCGCAGCAGCCTGAAAACCTTCCTGACAGACCAGCTCCGGGGCTTTTTGGTGAATCTGGGCCTGAGCCTTCTGCTGGGCTGGCTGCTGGCATGGGTCCATGGGGCCCTGGGGGACGGCATGATCATCGTCTTCGCCCTGGCGGTTTTCGGCTTTACCCTGCTGATTTCCTTCCTCTACCCCATTTTCAGCCGCATCGGCAACAAGTTTGTGCCCCTGGAAGAAGGGGAGCTGAAGGACCGGCTCATGGCCCTGCTGACCAAACACGGCTACCGGGTGAAGGCCATTGAGGTGATGGACGCCTCCCGCCGCACCACCAAGCTCAACGCCTATTTCACCGGCTTTGGCAAGCTGAAGACCATCGTCCTCTACGACAATCTGGTAAACGCCATGTCCCCCGATGAAATCTGCGCCGTCTTTGCCCATGAGCTGGGCCACGGACTCCACAAGGACGTGCTGAAGCAGCAGATTCTGAACCTGGGGAACCTGCTGATCATGTCGGTGTTGGTGTGGCTGACGGTGCGCACCCCGGCCATGCATGAGGCCTTCGGCTTCAGCGGTGTCAACTACGGCTTCGCCTTTACCTTGCTGGGGTCCCTGATGGGCCTGGTGTCCCCCCTGATTCAGATGGGCATCAACGCCTACAGCCGCCACGCCGAGTACCGGGCCGACCGCCAGGCGGTGCAGGAAGGCGTGGGACAGGCCCTGATTCTGGCCCTGAAGAAGCTGGGCCGGGAGAATTTCGCCCACCTGGCCCCCGGCAAAGCCCAGGTGATCCTGGAATACAGCCACCCGCCCCTGAGCCAAAGAATCGAAGCCATCGAAAAAGCCATTTCCGGG
>JAZSLC010000173.1:0-2236 GCA_045535175.1 Faecousia sp.
GTCCACCCGGAAGGACCGGCCGTTCAGGTAGGCCAGGGCTCCGGCATCAGTGGTAAACCGGAAGGTAAGCTTATAGGAATATAGAGCCTGATAGGTCCGGTCAAAGCGTTTGTCCAGCTTTCCGTACTTTCCGTCCCCCAGAAGCGGGTGGCCCGCATGGGCAAACTGGGCTCGAATCTGGTGCGTTCTGCCGGGAATCTGCTCGCATTCCACCAGGGAAAGTCCCTGCCGGCTGGCCAGGGTAATATAATTGGTCTGACAGCTTTTGGAGCCGGCCTGGGGCATATCCGTCACAAAGACCCGGTTCTTCTTGGCATCCTTGAAAAGATACCCTCTCAAACTTCCTCTTGGGGGTCTGGGGGTTCCCTCCACCACTGCCAAATACCGTTTGTCCAGTTCCCGGTCCTTGATCTTCTGGTTCAGGACCCGCAGGGCCTCGGCGGTTTTGGCTGCAATCACAATGCCGCCGGTGTTCCGGTCAATTCGATTGCAAAGCGCCGGAGTGAAGCTGTTTTCCTCCCTGGGCCGCCATTCCCGCTTCTGGTACAGGTAGGCCTGAATGTGATCAATCAGGGTCCGGCCGTATTCTGCCCCATCGTGGGGATGCACCGCCAAGCCGGGGCGCTTGTCCACCAGGATCACGTGTTCGTCTTCATAGACGATGTTCAGTTTGGGGGTGGCCACCGTCAGGAAGGCATTGTCCTCCCGGGGCGTGTCAAAGAATTCATCGTTGATGTACAGCTGCAGCACATCCCCTGCTTTCAGCCGGGTATCCCGCTCCGCACGGCCGCCGTTTAACTTGATGCGCTTAATGCGAATGTATTTCTGCGCCAGGGATGCCGGCAGCAGCGGAACAGCTTTGGCCAGGAAACGATCCAGCCGCTGCCCCGCGTCATTGGAGCCAATCTGAAATTCCTTCATCAAACACTCTCCTGACCAAAGCGACGGGTCATCTGCTCGGTAAATTCCTCTGCGGCGTTATAACCCATCTTACGCTGGCGGTTATTCATAGCCGCCACCTCCAGAATCACTGCCAGGTTTCGGCCGGGGGTAATGGGAATGGTATTCACAGGCACCTTCACACCCAGAATCTCCATGTGCTGGTCCTCCAGGCCCAGCCGGTCATAGGCCTCATGGGTCTTCCAGGGAACGATCTTCACCACCAGGTTGATCTCGTTCTCCGTACGAACGGCACCCATACCGAACAGCTTTGCAACATTCACAATGCCAATGCCGCGAAGCTCAATATAATTGCGGATCAGTTCAGGGGCAGTACCCACCAGAGAGCCGCCGGAGACTTTGCGAATTTCCACCGCATCGTCGGCAATAAGCCGGTGACCGCGCTTCAGAAGCTCTACAGCAGCTTCGCTTTTACCGATGCCGCTGTCACCCATCAGCAGGATTCCTTCGCCGTAAACCTCCACCAGAACGCCGTGACGGGTGATTCTGGGAGCAAGGGCCCCCTGCAAATAAGTAATCAGATTGGAGATAATGGTGGAGGTGGCCTCAGGGGTGCGCAGCACTGTAATATTATGTTTGCGGGCCATTTCCATGCACTCCGGGGCAGGCTCGATGTTTCGGGCAATCACAAGGCCGGGAATCTTATAAGAAAAATAACGATCCAGAATCTCCTGGCGCTTGGCAGAACTCAGCTTCTGAAGGTAACTGGTCTCCACGTTTCCGAAGATCTGCAAACGCATGGGATCAAAGTAATCCATATAGCCGGCCAGCTGCAGACCGGGTCTGGAGAGGTCCGCCACCGTCAGCCGGATGGATTCATAATCAGAGGACGCAAACAAAACCTCCAAACCGAACTGGTCTGCAAGGTCTTTCAGCGGTACGCGGTAGGGATCGGCCATGATTTTCACCTCTTGGTGGATGTATTTTCTCTATTATACCCGGCTCTCAAACCAATATCAACTGCTATTTGAAAAAAGTAAAATTTTTTGCAAAAAATGCTTGCTTTTTTTAAGATTATTTGATATTATATCTGAGCGCCTGTGCAAGGCGTACTGAATGTGATTTATCTGCGGATAGGAGGTGCAGTAGAATGGCGAAGTGTGATTATTGTGGCAAGGGCGTGACCTTCGGTATCAAGGTGTCCCACTCCCACAGACGTTCCAATCGTGCTTGGAAGCCCAATGTGAAGCGTGTCAAGGCCGTTGTCAACGGGACTCCGTGCCATGTGTACGCTTGTACCAGATGCCTCCGTTCCAACAAGGTTGAGCGGGCCATC
>JAZSLC010000121.1:0-6753 GCA_045535175.1 Faecousia sp.
GTTCGGCTGACACCTCATCTCCGCGCTAAGAGCCGCCCTTCGGGCGGTTGCGCTCCGAAACGCGCCTGCGGGCGCAGCCTTTACACAAGGGAGGCTTTGCGCCCCACCACTGCCACAAATCCACCGTCGCCCCCCCCCCCCCCAAAGCTAAGTCCCGGGGGAGGGCCGCCCCACAGGAAAGGAAGTAGAAAAATGAAACTAGCGAAACCCGTAAAGCCGGCCAAAAGGCCGGAAAACTCCCTGAAGAAGACGAAGCTGCAGCTGGTCTGGCTCCACTTCAAGCGTGACTGGCAGCTCCACCTGCTGATCCTGCTGCCCGTCATCTACCTGATCATCTTCAACTACGGCCCCATGTACGGTGCCCAGATCGCCTTCCGGAACTACACCCCCAAGGCCGGCATCACCGGCTCCGAATGGGTGGGCTTTATGTGGTTTGAAAAATTCCTGGGCTACCACGGCTTCAAGGATCTGATGGTCAACACCCTGGCCGTTTCCCTGTACCAGATCGCCGTGGGCTTCCCCCTGCCTGTGATCTTCGCCCTGCTGATCAACACCATGAAGGCCGAGCGGTTCAAGGGCTTCGTCCAGAACATCACCTACATGCCCCACTTCATCTCCACCGTGGTGCTGCTGGCCATTATGAACATGGTCTTCTCCCCCATCAACGGCATTTACGGCGGCCTGTTCCGTCTCTTCGGCGGCGAAGGCTACCCCACCGACCTGCGCGGTATGGCCCACACCTTCCGGCACATGTACGTGTGGTCCGGTGTGTGGCAGCAGCTGGGCTGGAACACCATCGTCTACACCGCCGCTCTTTCCTCTGTTTCTCAGGAACTCCATGAGGCCGCCATGCTGGACGGCGCTTCCCGCTGGAAGCGGGTGCTCCACGTGGACTTCCCCACCATCCTGCCCACCGTGTGCATCATGCTGATCATGCGCTTCGGCAGCATCATGGGTGTGGGCTACGAAAAGGTCTACCTGATGCAGACCGACTTCAACAGCACCGTTTCCGAAGTCATTTCTACTTACGTGTACAAAACCGGTATGAGCAGCACCAGACAGGTTTCCTACGCCTCTGCCGCCGGTATCTTCAACTCCGTTATCAACTGCGCCATGCTGATTCTGGTGAACTGGATTACCGACCGGCTCAGCGATGGCGATGTGGGCCTGTTCTAAGGAGGGATTTGCAATGAAACTGAAAAAGAATGCCTCCATCCAGATGCCTCTGGAAGACAAGATCCTGAATGTTGTGGTCTGGGTTCTGATGATCCTGCTGAGCATTGTGGTTCTGTACCCCCTGATCTTCATCCTGTCCAGCTCCTTCTCCTCCGGCTCTGCCGTTACCGCCGGTAAAGTCCTGCTGTGGCCTGTGGAATTCACCTTCCAGGGCTATAAGCTGACCTTCGCTTACAAGCAGCTTTGGATCAGCTACCGCAACACCATCTTCTATACTGTGGTGGGTACCTGCTTCAAC
This sequence comes from Faecousia sp., assembly GCA_045535175.1. Taxonomy (GTDB): domain Bacteria; phylum Bacillota; class Clostridia; order Oscillospirales; family Oscillospiraceae; genus Faecousia. The sequence continues at coordinate 1,475 of JAZSLC010000121.1, forward strand.
GTGTTCCTGACCACCCTGGCTGCTTACCCCCTGTCCCGCAAGGTGTTCCAGGGCCGCAATTTCTACATGACCCTGTTTATGATCACCATGTTCTTCAGCGGCGGTCTGATCCCCACCTATATCGTCATGTCCAAGCTGCATCTGACCAATACCCCCTGGGTTATGATTCTGATGAACGGCATCACCGTGTACAACATGATCGTTATGCGGACCTTCTTCCAGAACAGCATCCCCAATGACCTGTTTGATGCTGCCCGGATTGACGGCATCACCGACATTGGCTACCTGCTGAGAATCGTGCTGCCCCTTTCCAAGGCTGTATTTGCGGTTATCGTGCTGTACTACGCCGTGGCCCACTGGAACAGCTACTTCACCGGCATGATGTATCTGAATGACCTGAATCTGAAGCCTCTGCAGGTTATTCTCCGTGACATTCTGAACACCGCCCGTGTGGACCTGAGCCAGATCGAAGATGCCGAGCTGCTGGCCGCCCTGCGCGGCTCCGCCGACCTGATGAAGTACTCCATGGTGGTGGTTTCTTCCGCCCCCATCCTGATTGCTTACCAGTTCGTCCGCAAGTTCTTCGAGCGCGGCGTCATGCTGGGCTCCGTCAAGGGTTAATTCCTTTCCAAACACCAAAAAGCCGCTCCGGAAACGGAGCGGCTTTATTCGTACCAAATGCAGGCAGTGTAACCGCAGGGACCAATGACTACATTGGCCCGACACGTTTCGCCATTTCGACCCGGAGGTATCACGGAAATCCCGGACAGGTTTCTCGTAGGGCCGCCTCTCCCGAGGCGGCCCTCAGGATGACGCCAGGTGTTAGGCAGTTCTGTTGTTTACATAATTCTTCACTGCAATATCGGGCCGTTCACTTGACATAATTTAAACTTCATTTGTGACCTGTTTTACCCGCATTTCCCTCGATCTCATGCGGCGCAACGGTTTACGTAATATTCGTGAACCATTTTATCGCAGTTTACGTAATCCTATACCCTTCTTCATTCAGCGGTTTACGTAACTATCATCCGCCCAGCCCTCACACAACTCCAATACCACTATTTACTAATTAGATTATATTATTGCTAACAGTTATTGCATTCATTTTCGCACATAGTTTACATAAGTTTACACGCTCTAGATTTTGCTAGTTTACGTAATCTTCTTTCATATTTCACTACTGGTTACCATAACTCCTATTTCAACGCCTCCATTCTCAGTTAACATAATCCGCTAACTCTGCTACCATCTCTTTCGTTTACATAAAACCACTTTGTTTACATAAAAACGCGGTCAGTCAGGCAGCCAACCGCGTCATTCCACTGTTTACTTCCGGAAGGTGATCGCTCCCGTTTCGGGATCCATGGCATCCACAATGGCCAAGGACTCCAGACGGTAGCCCAGATTACGGATCCGGTGTCCGCCCTCCTGGAACCCCTTCTCAATCACAATACCCAGGCCTTCCACGGTGCCTTCCGCTGCCTCCACCAGGGAAATCAGCCCCTGGAGGGCATAGCCGTTGGCCAGAAAATCATCCACGATCAGCACACGATCCTCTGCGGTCAGGTACTTTTTCGACACCACCACCCGGTTGGTCACCTGATGGGTAAAAGACTCCACCTCGGCCACATACATGTCCCCATCCAGATTGATGGACCGGGACTTCTTGGCAAACACCACCGGCACCCCAAACTCCCGGGCCACAGCACAGGCAATGGCAATGCCGGAGGCCTCAATGGTCAGCACCTTGGTAATATTCAGGTCAGAGAAACGGCGATGAAACTCCTTGCCGATCTGATCCAGCAGCTGCACATCGATCCGGTGGTTCAAAAACCCGTCCACCTTCAGCACATTACCGGGCTTCACAACGCCCTCTTCCAGAATCCGCTCTTCCATAAAATTCATAGCCGCACCTCCTCATTTAATAGGACCATCATACCACAGATTTCCCCAATTGTCAGCCTGTTTTGCAAAAAAATACGCCGCGGCAAGTACCGCGGCGCTGTACTCAATATCTGCTTCAAACCCACAACCCGACCTTCGCCGTACATAGCTGTTCTTCTTCGATCTTCAGTCAACAGGAAGACAAGTCTGAGCTTCGGGGAGCGACCCCTAACTTCTTGCCCCAGCTTTCGCATAAACCTGTATGGGATTGGTTACCCACAACTTCACCGTCCGTTCAGATTAAAAGTCTGTCCCGGATCATCGGATACTGCCCTTCGGCTACTAATACCGCGTTCTTCCGTTATACCCGGATTTCTCCGGTTCAAGGCATAGCGCATTGTTGGCTTACCTGCGTCATACCGGTTGCCACACCGGTACCCCTCAGGCTTATTCCCACACCGTGGGCGTCTATTGCTGCGCCCGGAAGATTCGTACTTTTCGAAGCGAACAATTTTGCGACACGCGTTTTTCTTGACGGTTTCCATCTCCCCGCCGCCGGTCACCCGGAAGCGGCAGCCCTCACCGGCAGGTATCCTTGCCGGATCAAACTGAAAGTACCGCGCGCCTCGAAGCATTGGTTTGCTTTGTTCATCGAGTTGGTTATAGGTTTGAAGCAGATATTGAGTTTTTAAGGTTCATCGGTGTTCCCCACCGGACAAAGCATATTATACACGGATTTCGGACCGAAACAAGGTGGTTTTTTCACGATCCAAAGGTTCAAAAGGGTTTTTACAAAAGATGTTTCAGCAGTTCTTCCCGGCTCATCAGGGTCAAATCTGCCGGAGCCAGGTCAAAAACCGTCCGGCAGCCGGTCTCGCCCCGGCCATACATCTTCATCACCGCCCGGGCACAGGCCACCAGCACGGAGGCGGTAAACTGGGGGTTGGACTGGAGGTCCAGCTTGTATTCGATGGTCTGACGGCACTCGCCCTCCCAGCCGGTGATGCCGCTGCGGATCACACTGCCGCCGTGGGGCAGACCGGAGTGGCTGCGGGCCATTTCCTCGGCGGTGATGAACTCCACCGTGGTATCGTAATCGGCAAAGTAGTCGGGCATGGTGACGATCTGCCAGCGGATGGCGTCCAGATCGGCCCCTTCCCGGGCCACCACATAACAAAGGCGGGTGTGCTTCTGGCGGGTGGTCAGCTCGGGATTCTCTCCCCGGCGGACCCGTTCCTGGGCCTCCTCCACTGGAATGGTGTACTGCCGGGCATCCGCCACACCGGGAATCCGCCGGACTGCGTCGGAATGGCCCTGGCTGACGCCCGTCCCCCAGAAGGTATAGTCCTTGCCCTGGGGCAGGATGGCTGCGCCGTACAGCCGGTTCAGGGAGAATAGGCCGGGATCCCAGCCTGCACTGATCAGGGCCAGATGGCCGCCCTCTGCGGCTGCTGCATCCACTGCAGCAAAATGCTCCGGAATCCGGGCGTGGGTATCGTAGCTGTCCACCACGTTGAAATCCCGGGCCAGAGCCGGGGTCATTTGGGGCAGATCCCGGGCACTGCCGCCGCAAAGCAGCAGCACATCCAGCCGGCCCTTCCATTGGGGCAGCTCCTCCATGGCGTAAACACCCACACCGGGGGTCAAAATGGAAACCACAGCCGGGTCCCGGCGGGTAAACACCGCCGCCAGCTCCATATCCGGATTCTGGCGGATGGCGCACTCCGCGCCTTTGGCCAGATTGCCGTAGCCCACAATACCAATTCTAATCATGTGATCACCTTCCACATAAACTCTATGGGCAGTTTATCACAGCCGCCGGGGGCTGTCAATAGAGGCTCCCGAAAGAACTCATGCACAAAATTTCCGGTGCCGTTCAAGTGGCCACCGTCAATCGGTCCATGGTTGCGCCGCAGGCCCACCGGTCACAGTAGACCCGGGTGCACTTCTTATACTGGTCAAATTTCTTCCGGGCAGCGGCCTCGTCGCCGTAAACCTTCCAGCAGCCGGCGCATTTACAGTGGCAGGCTCCGTTTTCCATAAAGCCCCGGACATCCTCCGGCGGATAGCCCAGAAACAGCCCAATTTCATGGGGAAAGGCCTCCTGCTGCCGCAGCTTTCGGGCCAGGTGCACCACACAGCCGCCGCAGTCCGTCGGATTGTAGCCATTGCATCGAAGTATTTCTGCCGCACTCGCCTCGGTCAGGTCGGCTTGCAGCTTCCCGGGACGGTACACATAGATCAGCACCCGGTGGGCATTCATCCGAAGGGGCAGGATCCGCAGGCCCTTTTTCCGGAGGTCTTTGTTCATGCGCCTCAGCTCTTCCAGAAGCGACTCCCGGCTTTCATAGGGGCAGCAGAAAATGCTCCCGGTTTTCAGCCCCGCCAGTGTGGGCGCACAGTTGCGAATCAGGGATTCAGCGAACATATTGTTTCCGCAGCTCCCGCTTCAGAAGCTGGGACCCGGCAAAAATCATGGCAATGGCGGACAGTACAGAAATCATGCTCAAAAGTTCCATATCAATACCTCCTGAAGTATAAGGTAGTTAGCAATCGCTAACTGTTGGTTTGAAATAGTAGTTAGCTTTCGCTAACCACTATTATAATACAGCATTATCCCCCGTTTGTCAAGAGAGATGCTCAGAAAGATAGCTTTCTGCGAAATGGGCAGCCACAGCGCCGTCGGCAGCGGCCGTAATCACCTGCCGCAGGGCCTTGGTACGCACATCTCCCACGGCGAACACGCCGGGGATATTGGTGCAGGTGGTTTCATCGGCCACAATGTAACCGCCGGGATCCAGCGCAAGCTGATCCTGCATCAGTTCCGTGGCCGGCACCCGGCCCACACTGACGAAAAGCCCATCCACCTGGATCCGGCTTTCTTCTCCGGTGACCACATCCTGCAGAAGAAGACCCTGGAGCTTCGCTTCGGAAATCAGCCCGGTCACCACCCGATTCCCCAGAAATACCACATTCTCCGCCTGCTGCAAGGGATGGTGGTAGATCTTGGTGGCCCGGAGGGAATCTCTGCGGTGGATCAGAATCACCTTTTCGGCAATCCGGCTCAGCAGCAGGGCATCCTGCACGGCGGAGTTGCCGCCGCCCACCACCGCCACGGTTTTGCCTTTGTAGAACATCCCGTCGCAGTGGGCACAGTAGTTCACACCCCGGCCGGTCAGCTCCTGCTCTCCGGCCACACCCAGTTTTCTGGGGGAAGCTCCCGTTGCAATGACGACAGTTCTTCCATAGAAGTCCCCTTCGCTGGTGCGCACCACTTTGGGGCTCGCGTTCAGGTCCATGCCGGTCACTTCCACCAATTCCGTTTCGGCTCCGAACCGCTCGGCGCCCTCCTGCATCTGCATCCCCAGCTCAAAGCCGTCGACGCCCTGGGGGAA
>JAZSLC010000126.1:0-18724 GCA_045535175.1 Faecousia sp.
TCCGACTTTCTTCCTCAAGAAGGACACGCTGCTGACCCTGGCTCTGGGTCTCTTCGCCTTCGTATTTGATACCGCGGGCGGCGTTCTCTTCGCCAAGTTCCTCAACCTCTTCCTCAAGGAAAAGCTCAACCCCATGATCGGTGCGGCAGGTATCTCCGCATTCCCCATGTCCGGTCGTATCGTCCACAAGATGGGTCTGCAGGAGGATCCTCAGAACTTCCTGCTGATGCACTCCATCGGTGTCAACGTCTCCGGCCAGATCGCATCCGTCATCGCCGGCGGCATCATCCTGAACTTCTTCAGCTAAGGAGGTAGCAACATGAATTTTCTGACCGACACTCTGCTGATTGCCCCTGCTCCCACCGAGGCTGCTCAGGGCTTCACCTTTGAACCCGGCAAGTTTATTGAAATGCTCCCCTACATGGGCATCGGTATGCTGACCATCTTCGTGGTCATCGGCATCCTCATCCTGACCACTCTGCTGATCAGCAAGATCTTCTCCAAGAAGGGTTAATCACAATGGACCACCTTTGGGTGGTCCATTTCTTTCTTTTCCCCCTTGTCGAATGGGCGTTTTCGGTATATACTTACCGCAAAAGGAGGGGTTTTCATGCAGATTTACATCATCGATCACAACAAATATATGCTTCAGCCCTTTTACCGCTACTTTGCCGATGCGCCGGATGTGGAACTGGTTTGCTCGGATTTTGAATCCTTCATCCAGGAAAACGAGGTACAGTGCGTTGTCTCCCCTGCCAATTCCTACGGTCTGATGGACGGCGGCTACGACCTGGCTCTGACCCGCTGGTACGGCCAGGAACTGATGGACCGGGTGCAGGATTACATCATCCGTCACTTCGGCGGCGAGCAGATTCTGGGCACCAGTTTCTTGGTGGAGGCAAACGAAGACGGCCAGTGCCTGATCCACACTCCCACCATGCGCTATCCTATGCTCATTACCGACCCCAACATTGTCTACCAGTGTATGCGCTCCTGCCTGCTGTGCGCCCGGGAGCATGGGATCGAGAGCATTCTGATCCCCGTCTTTGGGGGCGGTGTGGGGGGTCTGGACCCGGAGATCATTGCCGACCGGATGTACCGGGCTTACGCCCAGCTTCGTCATCCTCCCAGACAGATCTCCTGGGACTACGTGGACACCCAGCGCTTCTAACGGAATATCCAAAAGGGTCTGCCTCCCAAAAAGCGAGGCAGACCCTTTCTTTCATATACCGCCAATAAATCAGCTTGTTTCTCATACTGTTTCCTCAAAAGCGCACAGCAACTGCCCCAGGTGTTCCAAAACCCGGCGGCTCAGAGCCCGGGTCTGGGGATTTGCAGGTACTTGGTCCGGGATCAGGTACACATCCATTCCCGCACTTGCCCCGGCAAACACATCTGCAGGGGTGTCACCCACCACTACGCAATCTTCCGGTCTGCTTCCCAGCCGTTGGGCCGCCAGCAGGAAAATATCCGGAGCCGGCTTGCCGTGTTCCACCATATCGCCTGTGACCACTGCCTGGAAATAATCCAGAAGGCCTGCCCGTTCCAGATGGGCCCTGGTCTGTTCCAGTCCGGTGGAGGAAGCAACCGCCATCCGGCAGCCCTTTTCTCGAAGCGCCTCCAGGACCTCCATTGCTCCGGGCTTCCGAAGAAGCTCCGGGGAACTGGATGCAATGATCTCTTCGGAAATCCGGGTACGAATGCTCCGCACTTCATCGTAGGGAAAGTCTTCCCCACAGAAGGTACGAAAAATGGGGATCGCCTCCGCTTTGGAAACTGCCCGGGTTTTCAGCAGTGCTTCTTCCGGCACATGGTAGCCCAAAAGAGCGCTCCCCTGCCGCCATCCTTCCATATATATCCGCTCTGTATCCAGCAAGGTGCCGTCCACATCAAAAATCACCGAATATTTCATATATTGTCTCCTCTTCTCCCCGATGGGTGGAGAATCTATAGCACGGTCAAAGCTTCCCTTCAGCGGAAGTAAACAGATTTTCGCTGTTTACACCTTCCCGGAAAACACATAGGCGCAGAAGGCCTGGATTGCCGGCTTCATGCCTGCTTCGTCGATGCAAAAATCATTTCTGTGGGCGAGGGCGGTGCAGCCCAATGCTTCGTTGCGGGTTCCAAACCGGAAGATCATTCCCGGTGCCTTGGTCAGATACCAGCCAAAGTCTTCGGAACTTTTACGCAGAGGGATATCCGTCACCGGCAGTCCCGCACCACGGGCTGCCTTTTCAAAGCGCGCTGCGATGGCAGGATCGTTGTACACCGGGCCGGTACTCATTTCCCAGCGGATCTGCACCTTGCCGCCCTTCTTGCGGGCGATTTCCTGGCAGATCTCCTTCGCCTGCTGTTCGACCCTTTTGGCGAAGTCCATATCGTAAAACCGGAAGGAAATATCCATCTCGCACCGGTCCGCCACCACATTGTGGACATGGCCACCGGAAAAACGGCCCACCGACCAAATGTATATCCGGTCCCCTGCCTCCCGGGCAACCATCTCTTTCAGGGCCCCGTAGGCCTCCACTGCCATAGCCACTGCATCGATGCCGTATTCGGCCAAAGCGGCATGGGCCGTCCTGCCCAAAAACGTAATATTCAGGGGGACGCAGGCGGCCATATAGTCTCCGGGATGTACACCGATGATGCCGCTGTCCAGCCCATTTTCACAGTGGGTGCAAAGGACCTGGCTGACCCCTTCCATAACCCCATTGTCCACCATCATCCGGGCACCGCTGACGGCCCCCTCTTCGTTGGGCTGGAACATCAGGCGAATCCGGCAGGGCAGTTCCTTTTCCCGGCTTTTGAGATACTTTGCCACCGCCAGCAATATGGCGGTATGGGAATCGTGACCGCAGGCGTGCATGGCTCCCGGAATTTTGGACCGGAAAGGAAGGTCCGTCTTTTCTTCCACGGGAAGGGCATCCATGTCAGCCCGCAGGGCAATGATCTTCTCTCCCTGGCCCAGTTCCGCCACCAGGCTGCAGACCCCGTAATCCCGGGAGTAAGGGATACCCATTTTCTCCAGCTCTCCCGCCACCAGTTCCACGGTCCGCTCCAGGTCAAAACCCACCTCAGGGTATTCATGCAATTGCCGGCGAATGGTTACAGCATATTGAAACAGTTCTTCCATCATATCTTGAACCCCTCTCTTTATGGCAGAATAGTGGGTTGCAGCTTATGCTCCATCAGCGACAGCATGGTGTGGCTCTTTACCACGCCTTTCTGCCGCTTCAGCTGCAGCAGCTTCTCTTCCAGCGCTTCCACATCTGCGGCGCACACTTTTAAGATATAGTCATATTCGCCGGTGACCGCGTAACACTCCAATATATCCGGGTCCGATTGGATGTATTTTGTAAAGGATTCCACCCCATCCCCGTAGCGCAGCACCAAAAGGATGTAGGCAAGGATCGGTTTCCCGGCTTTTTTCCCATCGGTCAGAACCGTAAAGGACCGGATGACCCCTTCCTCCTGCAGCCGGCGAATCCGCTTATTGACCGCCGGGATGGACAGGCCCACGGTTGCTCCGATATATGTTGCCGAAGCATTTCCATCCTGGGCCAGCATACGAATAATCATGTTGTCTATTTGATCCATGGCACCCTCCCGAAACGATTGATTCTAAATAAATACTACCAATTCTCAATCCGGTTTGCAATATAATTCTTCACATTCGATCAATTCTTAACTGAGTCGCCAGTATTTTGCAATTCCTGTAACTAAGGTGCCCCATATACGGAAAATCCGCCGAACCTGAGGTTCGGCGGATTGATTTTTAGTAGGCCCGATACGCTTCAATGGCTTCCCAGCCGGCGTTGCGGATTCCCTGCAGGGTCATGGTGAAATTCGTGCTGCTGCCCATGAGACACAGCACCAGATCCCCCTTCTGGGCAATCACTGCATTGGTGGCAGACACACAAACCCACTTGTTCCAGTTGAGATTTTTGGCAAAATCCTCCCGGACCGCATCAATGTTCTTGGGATCATCCACCCGGACCACCACCAGGCTGTAAGGTGTGGTCATCATCATGGCGCCGCAGGATGCACCGCTCAGCACGTGGGCATCGTCGCTCAAACCGGCGGTGTAGGCAAAGCTATCATCCTTCAGCACAGGGCCGATCACGAAGGCATCCAGCATCTCCATGCCGGAACCGTCCAGAATCTCGATTACCGCATTCAGCTCCGGTTCGCTGACCTCACCGTTCACCACAGGCCGGGGCACATAAACAGGCATGGCTGCCGTCAGCATTTCAAAATAGTTTTCCAGGAACTCATATGCTGCAGTATACGCATCTGCCACCACACCGCTGTAGCTGGCACCCAGGTAGGTTTCATCCTTGTAAGTTACATAGGCAGAGGCATAGGAATCGCCCTTATCTACATAGTCATTGACACCGTTCAGTGCCAACATACCGCTTTCTTCCACAGCCTTGGTGATGCCGTGGATGGCCAGGGGGCTCAAGGTGCCCACTTTTTTCACATCGCCCACAAACTCCACAAAGGTCATGCCGTTTTCATCGGGATAGGCAGTCATGGAGCGGTACCGGTCCCCAACACTCAGGCTGATGGTCAAATAGGTGACAGGGTTCTTCACTTCCTCGAAGGTCATGGTTTCCACCGGAAGAGTGGTGCCCTCCGTGGGTGCAGAGGTTCCCTGAGTAGGTGCAGAGGTACCTTCCTGGGGTGCAGGGGTACAGCCTGCCAGCAGCACCAGAGTCAGCAGCAAATAAATCAGCTTCAATTTCATTCCATTCTCTCCTTATAAAGAATTCAGATTCCAAAGGGCAAAAATGCCATAGCAGCAGCAATCACAATGGCAGGCAGCAGGTTTGCCACCCGAATGGTCTTGCCCCAGACCAGATTCACGCCAACGCAGAAAATCAGCACGGAACCAACGGTGGACAGGTTTCCCAGGGCCGCCTCGGTCATCACAGGCTTCACAAGGCCCGCCAGTAACGTGATGCTGCCCTGCAGAATGGCCACCGGAATGGCAGAAAAAGCACAGCCTTTCCCCAGGGAGCCGGTCATCACCAGAATGATGATGAAGTCCAGCACCGCTTTGGTCACCAGCACGGAGCTGTCCCCTTCCAGGCCGTCCTTCAGAGCTCCCACAATAGCCATGGCGCCAATGCAAACGGTCAACGAAGCCGTCACAAAGCCTTCCACAAACTGCTTATCCTTGGCGTTACCGGTCTTAAGCTTCAGCCACTGGCCGAACCGCTCAAAAAGGCCCTCGATGTTCAGCAATTCGCCCACCAGGCCGCCCAGCGCAAGGCTGATCACCAGCAGCATGGCTCCGGAACTGGTCACCGCACCGTCCTCTATCTTAAGCATTCCCTCCAGGGCACCGGCAATCCCGATAAAAAGGACACTGATGCCGCAAATCTTGCAAAGGGCATCCCGGTGCCGCTCCTTCAGGAGCCGCCCGAAAAGGCCGCCGCAAAGTCCGCTGAGGACAATGGCCGCCGTATTCACAATGGTACCCATTCCGATCATGGTTGCACTTCCCATCCTGAAACTTCCATAGGTTTCCTTTCGCATTATAGCCCATGATACTGCAGAAAGCAAGCCCGGATATGATTTGCGAATAATCACAAATAATTTGACAAATCACCGGTTCCGCATTACAATATCCCCATAATTCTAACTTTGAGGTGACCCCTATGGAAAAGAAACTTCGTCCCGAAACGCTTTGTATTCAGGCCGGCTACAGCCCCAAGAGCGGTGAACCCCGGCAGATCCCCATTTACCAAAGTACCACCTTCAAATACGCCACTTCTGAGGACATGGGTAAGCTCTTTGACCTGGAGGCCGAGGGCTACTTCTACTCCCGTCTGGCAAACCCCACCTGTGATGCCGTAGCCGCCAAGATCGCTGCCCTGGAAGGCGGCACCGCAGCCATGCTCACCGGTTCCGGTCAGGCAGCCACTTTCTACGCCCTCTTCAACATTGCCTCCTGCGGCGACCACATTGTGGCCAGCTCCGCCATCTACGGCGGCAGCTTTAACCTGCTGAGTGTCACCATGAAGCGCATGGGCATCGAGACCACCTTTGTGGACCCCGATTGCACCATCGAAGATCTGAACGCTGCCTTCCGTCCCAACACCAAGGCTGTTTTCGGCGAGACCATCGCCAACCCTGCCCTGACGGTGCTGGACATTGAGAAATTTGCAGAAGCTGCCCACAGCCACGGCGTTCCTCTGATTGTGGATAACACCTTCGCCACCCCCATCAACTGCCGTCCCTTCGAGTGGGGTGCCGACATTGTCACCCACTCCACCACCAAGTATATGGACGGCCACGCCAGCGCCGTTGGCGGCTGCATTGTGGACAGCGGCAAGTTCGATTGGACCCGCTATCCCGATAAGTTCCCGGGCCTGTGCACCCCCGACGACAGCTACCACGGTGTCACCTATACCGAGCGGTTCGGCCTGGCCGGTGCTTTCATCACCAAGTGTACCGCCCAACTGATGCGGGACCTGGGCTCCGTCCAGTCCCCCCAGAGCGCCTACTACCTGAACCTGGGTCTGGAGAGCCTGCCCTTCCGGATGCGCCAGCACTGCGAAAACGCGCTGGCCATTGCCCAGTTCCTGCAAAGCCATCCCAAGGTAGCATGGGTCCGCTACTGCGGTCTGGAAGGTGACAAGTACCACGCCCTGGCTCAGAAGTACCTGCCGGGCGGCTCCTGTGGTGTCATTTCCTTCGGTTTGAAGGGCGGCCGCAAGGCTGCTGAGGTGTTTATGAAGCACCTGGAGCTGGGCTCTATCGAGACCCATGTGGCAGACTCCCGGACCTGCTGCCTCCACCCCGCTTCCGCCACTCACCGGCAGATGACCGATGAGCAGTTGGATGCCGCCGGCGTGGGTGCCGACCTGATCCGGCTCTCCTGCGGTCTTGAAAACAAAGAAGACCTGATCGCCGACCTGGCTCAGGCCATTGACAAAGTGTAATTGCATCAGCGCCCCCGCTTCCTTGAAAGCGGGGGTGTTTTCCTGTCCGGAAGCCCTTTGTTTTTTCAAAAACTGGCTGCGCAATCGGTTTTCCCTCTTTTCTTTTCACCGGTTTTATGGTATGATGATTGCCGTCATTTGAAAGGAGCATTCCCTATGAAAACCATCTCTCAGATTCTGGCCGAAGAGCTGGGCCAGAAACTCGAATATATTGAAAACGTTATCGCCTTGATGGACGAGGGCAACACCATCCCCTTCATTGCCCGTTACCGCAAAGAAATGCACGGTGCCATGGATGACACGGTGCTTCGCACCCTGGAAACCAGACTCCAGTATCTGCGCAATCTGCAGCAGCGGCGGGAGGAAGTAAAATCCGCCATTGAAGCCCAGGGCAAGCTGACCCAGGAGCTTTCCGATGCCATTGATGCCGCCGTCACCCAGGCTGAGGTGGAAGACCTGTACCGGCCTTACAAGCAAAAACGCCGCACCCGTGGCAGCATGGCCCGGGAGAAGGGCCTGGAGCCCCTGGCTCAAGCCATTTTTGCCCAGGACGGCCGGGACCCTGCTGAGCTGGCTGCCGCTTTTGTGAACCCCGAAAAGGGCGTGGAAACGGTGGAAGATGCCCTTGCCGGTGCCAACGACATCATTGCCGAAGACCTCTCCGACGATCCCGAGATCCGCAAGGCCCTTCGGGCACTGTTTACCCGCCGGGGCGTGCTGACCTGTAAAGCCACCGACCCGGATACCGACAGTGTTTACCGGCTGTACTATGACTTCTCCATGCCCGTTTCCCGGCTCCAGGGCCATCAGATTCTGGCCATGAACCGGGGCGAGAAGGAAGAATTTCTGAAAATCGCCATTACCCTCCCCGGCAACGAGGGTGCCGCCCTGGTGTGCCGCAAGGCCCTGAAGCCTTCCATGACCGTTTCTGCCTTTGTGCGCTCCGCTGCGGAAGATGCCTATGAGCGGTTGATTTTCCCCTCTGTTCAGCGGGAAATCCGCAGTGACCTGACAGAAATGGCCGCAGCCGGCGCCATTCACAACTTTGCCCTGAACCTGAAGCCCCTGCTGATGCAGCCCCCCGTGAAGGGCTTTGTGACCATGGGTCTGGATCCCGGCTACCGCAACGGCTGTAAAGTAGCTGTGGTGGACGGCACCGGCAAGGTGCTGGATACCGCCGTGGTCTACCCCACCTTCAGCACCCACAAGAAAGAGGAAGCCATCCGGATTCTGGGAGGCCTTATGCGCAAGCACAAGGTGCGCCACATTGCCATTGGAAATGGCACCGCCAGCCGGGAAACCGAGGCCATGACTGTGGAACTGCTGGCCTCTTTCCCCGAGGCTTCCTATGCCATCGTCAACGAGGCAGGCGCTTCCGTCTATTCCGCCTCCCCCCTGGCCGCAGAGGAATTCCCGGATTTTGATGTGAACCTGAGAAGCGCCGTTTCCATTGCCCGGCGGCTCCAGGACCCCCTGGCAGAGCTGGTAAAGATTGATCCCAAGGCCATCGGCGTGGGCCAGTACCAGCACGATTGCCCCCAGAAAGAGCTGGACGCCGCCCTGGGCGCCGTGGTGGAAGATTGCGTCAACGCCGTGGGCGTGGACCTGAACACCGCCTCCCAGAGCCTTCTGCGGCAAGTCTCCGGCCTGACCGCCACCACCGCCAAGAACATCGTGGCGTTCCGGGAAGAAAACGGCCCCTTCGCCTCCCGTGCCCAGATTAAAAAAGTGCCCAAGCTGGGACCCAAGGCCTTCCAGCAGTGCGCCGGCTTTCTGCGGATTCCCGGCGGCAAGGAAATCCTGGACAACACCGGCGTACACCCCGAGTCCTATGCCGCCGCTTATCGGCTGCTGGAACTGTGCGGCTATGAAAAATCCGCCATTCCCGCAGGTCTTGGGGACCTGCTGCAGCGGATGGAGCAAATCGGCCTGGAGACCCTGGCCCAGCAGTGCGGTGTGGGTGCTCCCACCCTGGCCGATATTGCAAAGGAACTGCTAAAGCCTGGCCGGGACCCCCGTGACGAGCTGCCCGCTCCCATTCTGCGCAAGGATGTGCTGGAAATCAAAGACCTGAAGCCCGGCATGGTTCTCACCGGCACTGTGCGAAACGTCATCGACTTCGGTGTGTTTGTGGACATCGGCGTCCACCAGGACGGCCTGGTGCATATTTCCCAGGTGGCCAGCCGCCGCCTGCGGCATCCCAGCGAAGCGGTCAAGGTAGGCGACATTGTGAAGGTGGCCGTTTTGGATGTGGACGAAAAACGACACCGCATCAGCCTGACCATGAAGGGTGTTCCCAAAGATCAGTAACGAACCATTTATCATTTCTACGGAAGGACCACGGTTATGTTGAACCAATTCCAATATTCCTCCCCGGCCTTTGAAACAAAATACACCTATTCCGGCACCGATCTGGGTGCCAACTGGAGCCCGGAGAAGACCCTTTTCAGAGTATGGGCCCCCACCGCCTCCCAGGTCACCTTGAATCTCTACGAGGCAGGCAACGGCGGCAGCGCCATTCCCCATCCCATGGCCCCTGCCCAGCAGGGCACCTGGGTGCTGGAGCTGCCCGGAAACCTCCACGGCACTTACTATACCTTCAGCGCCACCGTGGACGGCGTCACCCGGGAAGCCTGCGACCCCTACGCCCGGACCACCGGCCTGAACGGTTACCGGGCCATGGTCATCGACCTTTCCTCCACCGACCCCGAAGGTTGGGAGAAAGACAAGGACCCCAATGCCGGCAAAGCCGTAACGGATGCGGTGATCTATGAACTGCACGTGCGGGATCTTTCCGTGGATCCTTCCTCCGGCATCCGCCACAAGGGCAAGTTCCTGGGTCTGACGGAAACCGGAACCAAAAATCCCCACGGTCAGCCCACCGGTCTGGACCACATCAAGAACCTGGGCATCACCCATCTGCACTTGCTGCCCTCCTATGACTACGGCTCCGTGGACGAAGGCTCCGATGAACCCCAGTTCAACTGGGGCTATGATCCCGTCAATTTCAATGTCCCCGACGGTTCCTACGCTACCGACCCCCATCACGGTCAGGTCCGTGTCCGGGAAATGAAGGAAATGATCCACGTGCTCCACCAAAACGGCATCAGTGTGGTGCTGGACGTGGTATATAACCATGTTTTCGACCGGGACACCTTCTGTTTCAACCGGCTGGTTCCGGGCTATTTCAGCCGCGGGGACTCCAACGGTTCCGGCTGCGGCAACGACACCGCTTCCGAGCGGTCCATGGTCCGTAAATATATTGTAGACTCCGTCAAATACTGGGCAGACGAGTATCACATGGACGGCTTCCGGTTTGACCTGGTGGGTCTGCTGGATGTGCAGACCGTCCGGGAAATCGTGGCTGCCGTCCACGCAGATCACCCCAATGTACTCTTTTACGGTGAAGGCTGGGATATGCCCACGGCAGTGACCAAACCCGGTATCCCCATGGCCATTCAGAAAAACTCCCCCATGACCCCCGGCTTTGCCTATTTCAGTGACACCATCCGGGATATGCTCCGGGGCAGTGTGTGGGAAGATCGGGAGCTGGGCTTCATTTCCGGCAAACCCGGCCAGGAGGAGCAGCTGAAGAAGTGCTTCCTGGGTGCCCCGGACTGGTGCAAATCCCCCACCCAGACCGTCAACTACGCCTCCTGCCACGACAACATGACCCTCATGGACCGGATCACCGTTTCCACCCCCAACGCAACCCCTGCGGATCGGATCCGCATGAACAATCTGGCGGCAGCGGTGTACCTGCTGAGCCAGGGCATCCCCTTCATCCATGCAGGCGAAGAGATCCTGCGCTCCAAGGGTTTTGACCACAACAGCTACAAGAGCCCCGACAGTGTCAATTCCATCAAATGGAACGACCTGAGTGTGGTGGCCTATCAGAAGACCTTTTCCTATTACCGGGGCCTCATCGCCTTCCGGAAAGCCCACAGTATCCTGCGGCTGACGGATGCCCGGGAAGTCCAAAAAGCGGTTCACCCCGTTTCCGGAACCCCCGCCCACACGGCTGCTTTCCACCTGAAAGGACAGGAAGAGCTGTTTGTGATCTTCAATGCCTCCGAAATCCCCCAGCGCTTTACCCTGCCCCAGGGTAAGTGGACCGTATACATCGACGGCGACCGCGCCGGCACCGATGCCCTCTCCACCGCCACCGGCTCCGCCCTGGCAAAACCCATCAGCGCCCTGGTACTGGTGAAATAACCACTTTACAGGCAGAACGCCCCCTGTGCGATTGTTCGCACAGGGGGCGTATGATTTATTGCAGAACAGTTCAGTCGATCCGTTTGGCTACCACCACAAGGCGGCCGTTATCCAGGGTGTACTCGCAGGTGGAGAGGCTGATCAGCTTGTCACCGAACTGGGCCTCCAGGCCGGTATAGTACAGGGCATTGGCCTTGCAGCTATTGATGAAGTTATTGAACTCGTTCTCGTTTTTGGCATCCACAAACAGGTGGTACTGGAAGCCCTCGCCCAGGCTGGCGGTGGTCTTGAACACATAGACGATCTGGTAGGTGTGATGTTCCGTCAGGGTGTCAAAGTAGATGAACTGGTTTTCTTCCCAGAAATCCTTCCACTCATACTTGCCCACATCGCCCATCATGGTGCCGTCCTTCATCCGGTGGCCGTAGATGGTAATGTTATCGGAGGGTTTGGCCACATCGCACTGCTCCCGGGCGTAGAAACAGCCGTGGGGGTCGTAATTGCCGTAATAGTCCCGGTACAGGTAATAGTCCACCCATTCAGGCCGCTGGACCACCGGGTAGCTGACCCGGGTTCCGGGAATCTCCAGCCAGCCCACCAGGTCCGTATTCAGCAAATACAGCTCCGCATACTCCCGAAGAACTTCCCGTTCCTTGCCCGTTTTGGGGTCGGTAACGGTCACCAGCGGAGGCAGGGTCGCCTCTGTGGTGGTTTCCACCGGAGTCGTTCCCTCTTCGGAAGGACGGGTTGCTCCTGCGGTGGGCTTGGGTTTTGCAGGCTGCGTGGGACGGTTCTGGTTCACAATCTCCTGCAGCTCGTTATAACTACTCTGGCTTTTCCAGCTTTTCACTGCATAGTCGATCAGCATAATGGCGCTGACCAGAAAAACTGCAATCAAAACCAGCATAATCGCATAATAAAGAATCTTACCGCGCTTTTTCTTGCTCATGGGGCATTGCTCCTTTCACGGTAGTATCATACTATTTTTCGCCCCAAAAGTAAAGCCCGAATAAGTGTTGCATCGGCCCAAAAACTATGCTACAATGAGGCCAAATCTTTATAAAAAGGAGTTGTTTTCATGATCCCGAGAGATATTTGCCTGCGTGTTCTGCAAAAGGCCGTTTCCACCGGCGCAGACTACGCGGAGATCTTTGCCGAAAACACTGTAAACCATTCCATCAACATGATCGCCAGCCGTGTGGATTCCGTGAAGGACGCCGTCATTGCCGGCGCTGCCGTCCGGGTATACAAGGGCATGCGCAGCGTCATGGCCACCACCGTGGACACCTCTGAATCCGGTCTGCTGCGCTGCGCCGAGAAGGCTGCCGAAGCCCTGGGCGAAGGCACCGCTCAGATGGACATCGTGCTGCGGGAGCGGATTTTCGGGGACATTCACCCCGTTCGCATTGTTCCCTCTTCCGTATCCAACCGGGAAAAGGTGGAGGTTCTGAAGCAGGGTTACTTCGCCGCCAAGGATTACAGCCCCTCCATCGTTCAGGTCACCGGCACCCTGCTGGACGTGGATCACAACATCCTGATCGCCAACACCGAAGGTCTTTACACCCAGGACCGCCAGATCCGCACCCGGATGTCCATCGGCGCCGTTGCCGAGCATAACGGCGAGACACAGACCGGCAGCTTCAATCCCGGCCGCCGCATGGGTATGGAAATGTTCGAGTTCATCGACCCCAAGAGTGTGGGTGTTTCCGCCGCCAGACAGGCCGTCACCATGGCCGGTGCCGGCTACTGCCCCGCCGGTGTGATGCCCGTTGCCATTGACAACGGCTTCGGCGGCGTCATCTTCCACGAAGCCTGCGGTCACTCTCTGGAAGCCTCCAGTGTTGCCTACGGCCGCTCTCAGTTTGCCGGCAAGCTGGGCCAGAAAATCGCCAACACCAAGGTCACCGCCATTGACGATGGCACCATCCCCGGTGCATGGGGTTCCATCAAGATTGATGACGAAGGCACCCCCGCCGCCCGGAATGTGCTGATTGAAAACGGCATTCTGAAGTCCTACATGGTGGACAAGTTCAACGGCCGCCGCATGGGCATAGCCTCCACCGGCAACGCCCGTCGCCAGAGCTACGCCTACACGCCCACTTCCCGTATGACCAACACCTACATTGCTCCCGGCACCGACCGGAACGAAGACATCATCGGATCCATTGAATACGGTCTCTATGCCAAGCAGATGGGCGGCGGTTCCGTGAACCCCGTCACCGGAGAGTTCAACTTTGCCGTCTCCGAAGGCTACATGATCCGGGGCGGTAAGATTTGCGAGCCCGTCCGGGGCGCCAGCCTGGTGGGCAAGGGCAGCGAAGTCATTCAGAACATCGATATGGTGGGCACCGATCTGGAAATGGGCCAGGGTATGTGCGGATCTTCCAGCGGCTCCATTCCCACCAATGTGGGTCAGGCCCTGATCCGTGTGTCTTCCATCACCGTAGGCGGCCGCTAAGCGGGCAGGGCCCGCAGCCAATTCGTGCCGAAGGGGCAGGATCTCGTTCCCTGATCCTCTCGGTTCGTTACTGCCCATAAATGTTTACAGGAGTGATCATTATGAATTTTACTGAATTTAAGGAAATTGTCATTGCCAAGGCTCAGTCCATGGGGCTGACCGATTATGAGCTTTACTATACTTCCGCGGAGTCCACCAGCATCAGCGCCTTCCAGCACAGCCTGAACCAGTTCACCAGCTCCACCGAGGGCGGTGTCTGCTTCCGCTGCATCGTGGGAGGCAAGATGGGCTACGCCTCTACCGAGGAACTGTCCGAAACCCAGGCCTGCTCCATTGTGGAGCGCGCTGCGGAAAATGCCGCCGTTCTGGAGGCCGAAGAACAGGTATTCCTGGGCGAGAGTGGCAAGACCTACCGGGAAATTGACCGGAAGGCATACGACCTGCCCACCACCGAAGCCCTGATTGCCAAGGTTCTGGACACCCAGGAGCGAATCTACGCCGCCAACCCCGCCGTCATCGACGGTTCCTCCACCCAGGGCATCAGTGAGCGCAGCATCACCGCCATTGTCAACTCCAAAGGCCTGGACCTCCGGTCCGAAGTAGCCCTCTCCGGCCTGGTGGTGGCCGCTGTGGTGACCAACGGCCAGGAAATGGCCAACGATTACCAGATCAAGCTGGGCCAGCTGGATGAAATCGATACCGATGAGCTGACCAAAAAGGCCGCCGAAACTGCCCTGCGGAAGCTGGGCGGCGCCGTTGCTCCCACGGGCCAGTACAGCGTGGTCTTTGATCCCGATGCCATGTCCGATCTGCTGTCCACCTTCTCCTCCGTATTCTCCGCCGAGTCTGCCCAGAAGGGTCTGAGCAAGCTGGCCGGCCGGGAGGGACAGGTTATTGCTGCTCCCTGCGTTACCCTGATGGACGACCCCTTCCACGCCCAGAGCCCCATTCCCATGAGCTTTGACGCAGAAGGCTCCCCCACCTCCACCAAGGCCATCATTGACCGGGGTGTGCTGACCACCCTGCTGCACAACCTGAAGACCGCCGCCGTTGCCGGCGTGGGGACCACCGGCAACGCCTCCAAGGCAGGCTACGATGCTCCCGTGGGCATTCGTCCCTTCACCATGTACATCGCTCCCGGCACCATCTCTGAAGAAGAACTGCTGCAGAAGGTGGGCTCCGGCGTGTACATCAACTCCCTGGGCGGTCTCCATGCCGGTGCCAACGCCATTACCGGTGACTTCTCCCTGCAGAGCGCCGGCTTTATGATCGAAAACGGTGTCAAGACCACCGCAGACAAGTCCTTCACCGTGGCCGGCAACTTCTACGATCTGCTGAAAAACATCACCCTGACCGCCTCCAACATGACCCTGCCCAGCGCCATGGGCAAGACCAACTTCGGCTCCCCCACCGTATTGGTGGAAGGCCTCTCCATCGCCGGCAAGTAATATCCCAATGAGAAAGACCCACACCGACCGGTGTGGGCCTTTTGATAATCCTGGATTAGTAGTTCTCTTCGTGAACTTCGAAGTAGCTCTGGGGATGGGCGCAGGTGGGGCACATCTGAGGTGCCTTGGTGCCGACCACCAGATGACCGCAGTTGCGGCACTCCCACACCTTCACTTCGCTCTTGGCGAAGACCTGGGCGGTTTCCACATTCTGCAGCAGCTTGCGGTAGCGCTCTTCGTGGGTCTTTTCAATGGCAGCCACCAGACGGAACTTGGCAGCCAGTTCGGGGAAGCCCTCCTCTTCGGCGGTACGGGCGAAGCCGTCATACATATCGGTCCACTCATAGTTTTCGCCTTCGGCAGCGTGGAGCAGATTCTGTGCGGTGTCACCGATGCCGCCCAGCTCCTTAAACCACAGCTTGGCGTGCTCCCGCTCGTTTTCAGCAGTCTTCAGAAACAGGGCTGCGATCTGCTCGAAGCCTTCCTTCTTAGCCTTGGATGCAAAGTAGGTGTACTTATTTCTGGCCATGGATTCGCCGGCAAAGGCAGCCTCCAGGTTCCGTTCGGTCTGAGTACCTGCGTATTTGTTTGCCATAATAAAAAACCTCCTCGGTTAATTTTTACGAAATAATCATATCATACGAATGCCATTTGTCAAGCATCCAGCAGGGGCAAAATATCCGCCTTGGGGCGATAGCCAATGGCCTTGGCAGCCACCTGACCGCCCTTCATCACCAGCAGAGTCGGAATGCTGGTAATGCCAAACTGCACCGCCAGGGCCATTTCCTCGTCCACATTGACTTTGCCCACCAGAATGTCTTCCCGCTCCTGAGCGATCTCCTCCACGATGGGAGCCACCATCCGGCAGGGGCCGCACCAGGGTGCCCAGAAGTCCAGCAGCACGGTTTTCCCGGCCCGAAGGACCAATTCTTCAAAGTTTGCCTGGGTAATCTCAATATAGCTCATAGTTTTCCCTCCTTTTTTCTTTAGTATACTGCATTTTCCTTCACTTGACAAGGCCCCCTGTTCCTTGCTATAATCAAAAAAATTTTTGGGAGGTGACGAACCGTGGGAGATTGTGCAACCTGCGGCGGCTGCAGCAATTGCGGCGGCTGCGGAGCCAGCCTGACTCTGACCGAAGCGGAAATTTCCCTGCTGCGGCTTTTCAGTCAGATTCCCTTCCTGCCTGTGGCGCGACATTCCGGCAGCGAAGAACCGGTATTCCTGGAGCTGAGCGCCCCGGATTTTTATGGGGCTGTGATCGCCTGCCTGGAGCGGAAGGGCCTCATTGACATTGACTATCATCTGCCTCTGGGAGGCTTTGATTACACGCCCTACGCAGCCTATCCCCTGAAAGGCAGCATGGCCCTCACTGCCCGGGGCCAGGAAACCCTGGACCTGCTGGAACGGCAGGGCTTTACCGAAGATTCTGAATCATAAGCGGAAGTCAACCTTTCAAGCATAAAATACCTACCGCGCAAGGGGGTCCCTCGTTGCGGTAGGTATTTTGCTGTTTATTGGGACGCTCTGCAGGGCTAAGGGCCCGAAGAGAAGTGCCTTACTGTATTATGATTTCTTCTTCACCAGCAAAACCGCCACGCCGACGCCAGCGCCGGCAGCTACCGCGCCGATAAGAACCATGCTCCACCAAGGAATGTCGTCCTGTTCGGGCTTTTCAATGGGGACAGGTTGTGTCTGAGGGGGATTGGTGGGTGCTGCGGTGGGCTTTCCGGCGGTTTCGGCAGGAGCCGTGGTGCCCGGTGTTGTGGCCGGAGGCTCAGTGGCTCCCGTAGTTGGAGCGGCCGTAGACTCTGTTGCCGGCACCGTGGTGGGTACGTTCGTCGGTTCAGTAGCAGGAACCGTGGTGGGTACGTTCGTCGGTTCAGTAGCAGGAACCGTGGTTGGAGCGACAGTAGGTTCCGTGGGAGCCTGAGTCTTTTCCGTAACCTTCACCGGCACCACGCTGCTGTACACAACACCACCCTGGGATGTCTGCACCATGCACAGGTAATTCCGGGTGCCAATCGTGGATGTATCGCAAATCAGGTAGTCACTGGTTTCGGTACCCCGGTTCACTGCACGGATGTCTTCCAGAGCGCCGGTATCGGTTTCATACCAAAGGAAACTAAGCTGGGATCCATCGGGTGACTGGGCTACACACCGGATTTCAGCTTCTTCCCCTTGCTCTACCGTCAGCCCCGCAGGGATTTCGATGATGGCAGGAGGCATACCGGAACCGCCCACCATAATGCGCGCCTTTTGGCTGACCACATCAAAGTGCCCATCTTCCACCACACACCAAATGGAGGCGCCGTTCAGTTCGCTTCCGATACCGCCGAAGAAAAACATAAAAGTGTTATGATCCAGCTGCTGGGCACCGTAGGTCTCGCCTGCGTACCCTTCCCAGGGCTGCATGGCACCGCCCAGATTAGAAATCGAATAGGTTTCGCCGTTCCACTCCAGATACCAGAAGGCTCTCAGATTGGTACCCTCCGCTTTGACGGTATAAATCGCCGTGCTGTACTCGGGGTAGTTGGGACTTTGAGGCTGCATTGTGATCTCAGGAGGATCCGATGCAGCCAGAGCGGAAATTGCCAGCATGCCGATCAATACACAGATCAACAAAACAGAAAACAGTTTTTTCACGTTTGTCTCCTCGCGTTCTATAATTTCAGGGGTAAAGGGGTCGTGCTTCCGTCCCTTCGCCGGGTTCTTTGGGCAAAGGACTCCGTTAAATGAAGCAGAAAACCCGCGCTTTCCCAATCAGCGTTTTCTCTTAAGGATCAACACCGTTGCCGTCACCGCTCCGGTGAAGAACACCAGGCCAATCACAATCGGCAGCAGCCAGCCCAAGCCGCCGGGTTCAGCCGGGGCTGTGGGATTTTCCGTGGGTGCGGTGGGCGCCTTAAGTGTGGTGGGAGGTGTCGTTGCGGGAGGCTCTTTTTCGGTGGTGGCAGGCTCGGTGGGATTTTGGGTGGTGGCGGGAGTTGTTTCCACAGGCGCCTGATAGCCGCATAGTTCGCATTTGCCGTCCTTCAGATCATGCTGCATCTGGGTGGAAACCATCGGCTCCTTGCAGGCAGCGCAGAGTCTCCCGTGTTCCTGCTCATTATATCCCCACTTGTCGGACTGGATATGGCCCAGCGCAGCAATCACCAGGTCTACAGGGTCCGTAATCTTTTTGGTACCGGCCGCGTCGGCAAACCGGTCGGAACAGCCGCTGCAGGTGTTCTCCATCCGGTTTCCAGCAGCCACAAACAAGCTTCAGCTGCGTACCACTGAACGCAGGGGCGGAATAATTGATATCATCCCAGGTAACGGGCTTGCTGGCCCCTGAGATGGAGGGCTCATACAAACCACCTCTGTACGCACTCTTTTCTGAAAAAAAGAGGAGGTGACAGGAAATCCCGTCACCTCCTGCAAAAGTCTTTACTGGAACTTCGCCAGAGCGGCGTCAGCCTTGGCGATCAGTTCGGTTCTGTCGCCATAGACAGCAGCATCCAGCGCACCAACAGCAGCGGCAGCACCGGCCTCATCCAGAGTACCGGCAGCAGCACCCTTTACAGCACCCACCGCAGCCTTAACGGCATCCATCTGGCGGCGGGCATTCTTGAAGGCGTTGCCCAGCGTCTTCTGAATACCGAAGAGGGTAT
>JAZSLC010000169.1:0-5252 GCA_045535175.1 Faecousia sp.
ACCGGCGTCACCCAGAATGCTGGGGTTAACAGCCAGGATATAGGCCATGGTCATAAAGGTGGTAATACCGGCCATGACTTCTGTCTTTACGTTGGTTTTGTGCTGAGACAGTTTGAAGATCTTTTCTAACATCTTTCTCAATTCCTTTCGGTGTGATGGGGTTCTTTGCAGAATTTAAGAACTATTTTAGCAGGTTTTACCGGAGGAAACAAGCCCCAATTCCCGAAAAGACACATATATAGTGAAAAACGTCAATTCCCCCTGCTCCGGGTTGGGGAGCAGGGGGATGCTGCAATCGATTTATGCGATGGGCTCAAAGTCGGCAGCGCCGTGCTTGCACAGGGGGCAGACAATGTCGTCGGGCAGAGTTTCGCCTTCGTACACCCAGCCGCAGATCTGGCACACGTAACCCTTCTTGCCGGCGGTTTCGGGCTGAGGCTTCACGTTGTTCTGATAGTAGGTGTAGGTCATGGTTTCGTTGCCGGAGATTACCCGGGCCTCAGTGATGGTGCAGATGAACATTCCGTGGGTACCCAGGTCCACATAGCTTTCCACCTTCAGGCTCATAAAGGAGTTGATGTGCCGGGGCAGGAACCGCAGGCCGTTGTCGCTGCGCAGCTCGTCGATGCCCTGGAACTTGTCTGCAGTCCGGCCGCTCTGGAAGCCGAAGGTCTTGAATACTTCGAAGGGGGCGGTGGTATCCAGGCAGTTCACATTCATAATGCCGGTCTGCTTGATAATGTGGTGGGAATAGTTCTGCTTGTTGATGGTAACGGCCACCCGGTTGGGGGTGTTGGTCACCTGGGAAACGGTGTTGACAATGAGACCGTTGTCTCTGGTGCCGTCGTTGGAGGTGACCACATACAGACCGTAGCCGATGTTAAACAGGGCGCTCAGGTCGTTCTTGTTGGCGGTGGCATCCTGCTGGGCCAGGTACTCCCGGCACAGTTCGTTGGCCAGGTCCTCGATCTGGGCCTTGCTGTCCTCGTTCAGGGCGGAGAGGATCCGGACGGTGGTGTCGGAGAAGGTCAGGTTCTTGCTCTTTTCGAACATACCCCGCATGACTTTGGCAGCCAGAGGTGCCCAGGAGCCGTTCTCAATGAGGCCGATGGTGCGGTTCTGGAAGTTGCGGTCCGTCAGATGATGGATGAAATCCTTCATAAAGGGGAAAATATCAGCATTGTAGGTGGTGGTGGCCAGCACCAGCTTGCCGTAGCGGAAGGAATCCTCCACAGCTTCGGCCATGTCGCACCGGGCCAGGTCGTGAACGACCACCTTGGGGCAGCCCTTTTCCCGGAGCTTGTGGGCCAGCAGTTCCACAGCAGCCTTGGTGTTGCCGTAGACGGAGGTGTAGGCGATGACGATGCCTTCGCTCTCCACCCGGTAGGAGGACCAGATGTCATACAGATTCAGGTAGTGGCCCAGATTCTCGGTCAGCACGGGTCCGTGGAGGGGGCAGATGATGGAGATAACCAGACCGGCGGCCTTCTTCAGCAGGGCCTGCACCTGGGGGCCGTACTTGCCCACGATGCCGATGTAGTAGCGGCGGGCTTCGCAGTCCCATTCTTCCTCCACATCCAGCGCACCGAACTTGCCGAAACCGTCAGCGGAGAAAAGTACCTTATCATAGGAATCATAAGTGACAATGACCTCGGGCCAGTGGACCATGGGTGCGGTGACGAAGGTCAGGGTGTGCTTGCCCAGGGAGAGGGTGTCGCCCTCGCCTACCACAATGCGGCGGTCGGCGTAGTCTTCGCCGAAGAAGTTCTTCATCATAACGAAGGCCTTGGCGGAGGATACCACGATGGCCTTGGGGTAGACCTTCAGGAAGTTGGCAATGTTGGCGGAGTGGTCGGGCTCCATGTGCTGAACCACCAGATAATCGGGGTTCCGACTGCCCAGAGTCTTCTGGATGTTGTCCAGCCATTCGTGGGTGAAGTTCTGATCCACAGTGTCCATGATGGCGATCTTCTCGTCCATAATGGCATAAGAATTGTAGGCCATGCCGTTGGGAACCACATACTGGCCTTCGAACAGGTCTACCTGATGGTCGTTTACGCCGATATACTTGATGTCGTTGGTGATGGTCATAGTCATTCTCCTTGTCGGTTTGTTATCTGCCATAAGTTTACAACAGATTATAGCATTCTACAGTGACTTTATCACAGAAAAGGAAGTTTGTACATAGTAAAATATAGCCAAAGATGAAAGGGAGGAAACACAAATGGACTTGAAAGTGATCAGTGCGGTGATGCTGCCGTTTTTGGGAACGGTTTTGGGCTCTGCCGGTGTGTTTTTCCTGAAGGACCGCATGAACCGGACCCTCCAGCGGTCCCTGACGGGTTTTGCAGCCGGTGTAATGGTGGCGGCTTCCGTTTGGAGTTTGATTATCCCGGCTATGGAACAGTCGGAGCACATGGGCAAGCTGGCCTTCCTGCCGGCCTTTATCGGAGTGTGGGCAGGGTTTCTGTTCCTGCTGGCTCTGGACCACCTGATTCCCCATCTGCACCTGAACAGCGATTGCCCGGAGGGAAGCCCCTGCAACCTGGGCAAATCCACCATGATGGTGCTTGCTGTGGCCCTGCACAATCTGCCGGAAGGCATGGCAGTGGGTGTGGTGGTGGCCGGCTGGCTGACGGGCAGCGAAACCATCTCCGCCGCAGGCGCCATCGCCCTGGCATTAGGTATTGCCCTGCAGAACCTGCCGGAGGGCGCCATCATTTCCATGCCCCTGAAGTCCGGCGGCATGAAACGGGGAAAGGCCTTTGGCTACGGCGTTCTTTCCGGTGTCATTGAGCCCATCGGCGCCATTGTCACCATTCTTTTGGCAGACCTGGTGGTTCCGATCCTGCCCTATCTTCTGTGCTTCTCTGCCGGTGCTATGCTCTATGTGGTGGTGGAGGAGCTGATTCCCGAAATGTCTGAGGGAGAGCATTCCAACGTTGGTACCGTCTTCTTTGCAGTGGGGTTCACCCTGATGATGGTACTGGATGTGGCCCTGGGATAAATCTAAGATTACTGAATATAAATAAGGAGGTACCCCCTATGAGACTTCAAAACAAAGTGGCCATTATTACCGGCGGAAGCCGCGGCATCGGATTTGCAACCGCAGAAGCCTTCCTGAGAGAAGGTGCCGCCGTAATCATTACCGCCAGTTCCCCTGAGAGCGTACAAAAGGCGGTGGGAAAGCTGAAAGAAGCCTTCCCGGAGAGAAAAGTGGACGGCATTCACCCGGATCTGACGGATCCTGCTTCTGTGGAAGCTGCCTTCCGTCAGGTGATTGATACCTACGGTGCCATTGACATTCTGGTAAACAACGCCGGTGTGTCTGAGAGTACCCCCCTGGACCGGTATTCCGAGGAGCTGTATGACCGGGTGATGGACCTGAACGTGAAGGGCGTGTTCAACTGCGTCCGGGCGGTGGTGGACCACATGACCCAGCGGGGAAGCGGCGTGATTCTGAACACCTCTTCCATGGTCAGCATCTACGGCCAGCCTGCGGGAATCACTTACCCGGTGTCCAAGTTTGCCGTCAACGGAATGACCCTTTCCTTGGCCCGGGAACTGGGCCCCAAGGGAATTCGAGTCAATGCTGTGGCTCCGGGCATCACGGAGACCGATATGATGAAGGCTGTTCCAAGAGAGGTCATTGAGCCCATGATCCGCCAGATCCCTCTGCGCCGGATGGGTCAGCCCGAGGATATCGCCAATGCATTTTTGTTCCTGGCATCCGATGAGGCATCCTATATCACCGGTGTGGTACTCCAGGTAGACGGCCTGGCCAGAAGCTAAAAACAAGGGTGTTGCCGGAAGGCAGCACCCTGCTGTTTTTATTCCAACGCCCGGAGCTTTTTGGGGTCCAGAATGTCCACCGTGCCCCGGGTCAGGCGGACCATGCCCTCACTTTGGAAGTAGCGCAGCATCCGGGTCACCACTTCCCGGGCGGTGCCCATGTGATTGGCGATCTTTTCGTGGGTGATCTTCAGGCTGGTAGAATCCTCCAGGGCAGTTTCTTCCAGCAAAAAGGCTGCCAGCCGTTTATCGAAGCTCTTCCACATGATCTGCTCCATCAGCCACATCACGTCGGAGAAGTGGCCGGTAATCAGGTCGTGGGAGTAATTGGACAGCACAATGGACTGGTCCATCAGATTTTGATACAGACAGGCGGGAATGATCCAGATTTCGCTGTCCTTTTCAGCCTCCACCAAAATGTCAAACTGCATATTGGACATCACACAGGATGCGGAGAACAGGCAAATATCCATTTCGAAGAACCGGCAGATGGTGACTTCCCGCCCTTCGTCGGAGAGCAGGTATGCCCGCAGCTGTCCGCTGCGCACCAGCAGCAGACCCAGGCAGTTGGGACCTCCGTCATGGAGCAGGGTCCCGCTTTTTACTTTTTTGAAGTCGGCCACATTCAGAATCTGTCTTTGGTGATCCGGTGTCAGCTTGTCCCAAATGGGGAAGTAGTTTTCAAGGCCCATGAAGATCCCTCCTTTTCTTAGAACCAGTATAATGATTTTTTCCGGGAAAGTCAAACATTTGGTGAGAAAGTCACGGAAAGAAAAACGCTGCCCTGTTATAATGAAGTCAAACAAAGGGAATACTATGAAAAGGAGTTTTCGATATGATGGAACTGAATGGAAAGCTGTTTCAGGAGCAGGTGCAGGGAGAGAAGCCGGTATTGGTGGACTTCTGGGCCCCCTGGTGTGTCTATTGCCGGCGGATCGCACCGGCTTATGAGAAGATCGCCCGGCAGTACGGTGAAGAACTGGTGGTTGCGAAGCTGAATATTGACGAGGTGCCCGAAATTGCCGATCAGGAGCGGATCGAAGTGATCCCTACCCTGGTGCTGTATAAGGGCGGCAAGGCCCTGGGTTCCATTGTGGCGCCGGAGTCCAAGGCACGGATCGAGGCATTTATTCAGGAAACCCTGCAGTGAGGTGAAGACCGTGGAGAAGATTTATGACATGATCGTGGTTGGCGGCGGGCCCGGTGGCTATACGGCGGCCCTGTATGGCGCCCGGTCCGGGCTGAAGACGGTGGTGCTGGAGAAGCTCTCTGCCGGCGGGCAGATGGCTCTGACCTCCACGATCGACAATTACCCCGGGTTCCCCCAGGGCGTCGACGGCTTTGAGCTGGGGATGCAGATGCAGGAGGGCGCCGAGCGGTTCGGAGCCGAAACGGAATTGGTGGAAGTGACCGGCATGGACCTGAACGCGAGCCCCAAAGTGGTGCGCACCAGCGAAGGG
>JAZSLC010000082.1:0-3465 GCA_045535175.1 Faecousia sp.
ACCCATGCGTTGCTGTCGGATTCCACCGTATTCCGGGATCTGACCTGGTGGTGGCTGACGAGCAGCACCGCTTCGGTGTAGCCCAGCGCTCCAGGCTGGCCGCCAAGGGCCACAATCCCCACCTGCTGGTGATGTCCGCCACTCCCATCCCCCGCACACTGGCGCTGCTGATGTACGGAGACCTGGAGGTTTCCATCCTGGACGAACTGCCCCCCGGCCGGGAGCCGGTGGACACCTTCCTGGTGGGCGAAGCCATGCGGGCACGGATCAACAAATTCATCCGGAGCCAGGTATCCCAAGGCCATCAGTGCTTTGTGGTCTGCCCTGCGGTGGAAGAAAACCAGGAGCTTGGCATCAAATCCGCCGAAGTTTGGGCCGAAACCCTGCAGCAGGCCGTCTTCCCGGACCTGCGGGTACTGCTGATCCACGGGCAGATGAAGGGCGCCGAAAAAGAAGCGGTCATGTCCTCCTTCGCCCGGGGCGAAGCGGACATTTTGGTGGCTACCACCGTCATCGAAGTGGGCGTGGACGTTCCCAACGCCACCCTCATGGTCATTGAAGACGCCGACCGGTTCGGCCTTTCCCAGCTCCATCAGCTCCGGGGCCGTGTGGGCCGGGGCAAAGCCAAAAGCTACTGCATCATGACCACCCGCAACCGCAACGAAGAGACGCTGACCCGTCTGAAAGCCCTGTGCAAAACCACCGACGGTTTCCGGATCGCAGAAGAAGACCTGGCCCTCCGGGGGCCCGGCGATTTCTTCGGTTCCCGGCAGTCCGGCCTGCCGGCCTTCCGGGTGGCAAACCTCAGCTGCGACCTGAAAACCCTGAAACTGGCCCAGGAAGCCAGCACCCAATGGATCGAACGGTCCGGAACAGCCCAAACTCCGGAATCCGAGGCCCTTCGGGACCGGATCCGGGATCTGTTCAGCCGGACCCAGAGTGTAATGAACTGACCCCCTGATTTTTCACACCACGAAAGAGAGATAGATGACCATGAAAAAAACCGTAACATTTCTGGTACTGCTGTGCCTGATTCTGAGTCTTTCGCTTCCGGTATCTGCCGCAGAAACCGGCACCTGCGGTGACAATGTCACCTGGACGCTGGATGGCAGCACGCTGACCATCCAGGGCAAGGGTGCCATGTACGACTTCCCCAACGGTGCCCCCTGGGATGCCCACAAAGACACCATCACCACCCTGGTTTTCGTGGATGTGACCTATATCGGCTCCGACGCCTTCCGGGACTACGACAACGTCTCTTCCATCCGGTTCGGCTACGGTCTATATGAGATCGGCCCCCGGGCCTTCCTGGATTGCGACCGGCTCACTGAGATCACCCTGCCCGGCAGCTTCAAAATCTTCGGCGAACGCTCTTTCGAAAGCTGCACCTACCTCAAGCGGATCAACTGCGAAGGCTACTTCCCCACCTTCCGCCAGAACTGCCTGTGGGACACCTACTGCGACATCTACTACCCCGCCGAACGCCCCTGGTCAATTGGCCCCATCCGCGATTTGACCAAGGCCTTCCACGGCCGTATCCGGTTCCTGGCCTCCGACGGAACGGACCCCCTGGCCACTGAGGAAACCACAGAGCCCACCACTGAACCCACCACGGAACCCACCACAGAACCTTCCAGCGACCCCACCGAAACCACCGCCCCCACTTCCGTCCCCGGAACCACCACAGGCACTTCCGGTCCCGAAGCCACCGCAGGCACTTCCCCCGCCCCTCAGCACACCGACCCGGTTCAAACCACACCTCCCGCCACCTTCGCCACCACTCCCGGTAATTCCGGTGAACGGGGCAACGTCACCACTTTGCTGCTGGTTTTGCTGGGCATTGTGGCCCTGCTTTCTTCCGGAATGGCCGTGGCTTTGGCCATTCGTCAGGAGAATATCCGCCGGCGCAGAGCCCGCCGCAAGCGCTCCACCGCGAAGCGTTGACAAATCCTTCCAAAGCTCGCTTCATATTCTTTTAATAAATCTCGGAGAAAATGCTGTCCAACCGCTTTTCTCCGGGTTTTATTTTGAAACATACGTAAAATTTGAAAAAAACTGTTGTAACTTCCGCAAAAATGATGTAGAATACTATAATTGATAGAATGCATAGTTGCGCGCACACCGCGCAAAACTGATATTGGAGGTTCATCATTATGGAAAAACCGATTGTACTTGTGATCATGGACGGCGTGGGTAAAGGTGACGGCGGCAGCGGCGATGCCGTTGTGGTTGCCAAAACTCCCACCCTGGACCATCTGCTGGCCACCTGCCCCCATACTTACCTGAAAGCCCACGGCACCGCCGTTGGTCTGCCCTCTGACGAAGATATGGGCAACTCCGAAGTGGGCCACAACGCACTGGGCTGCGGCCAGGTTTACTCCCAGGGCGCAAAGCTGGTGGGCGAAAGCATTGAAAACGGCACCCTGTATGCCAGTGCCACCTGGAAGGACCTGGTAGCCAACGCCGAAGGCAAGGCCATGCACTTCATCGGTCTGCTGAGTGACGGCAACGTCCACAGCAACATTGCCCACCTGATCGCCCTGCTGAAGCAGGCCAAGGCCGAGGGCGTCCGCAAGGCTTACTGCCATATCCTGTTGGACGGCCGTGACGTGCCCGCCACCTCCGCACTGGAGTATGTGGAGCAGCTGGAAACCGTACTGGCCCAGCTCAGCACCGACGGCTGCGACTTCGCCATCGCCTCCGGCGGCGGCCGCATGGTTGTGACCATGGACCGTTACGAAGCCAACTGGGGCATGGTGGAACTGGGCTGGAAGACCCATGTTCAGGGCATCGGCCGTCAGTTCGCCTCCGCCAAGGAAGCCATCGAAACCTATCGGGCTGAAACCGGCTGCATCGACCAGGACCTGCCCGCCTTTGTGGTTGCCAGAAACGGCGCTCCCCTGGCCAAGATCGCCAACGGCGACAGCGTGATCCTCTTCAACTTCCGGGGCGACCGGGCCCAGGAAATCTCCCTGGCCTTCGACAAGAAGGACTTCGACAAATTCGACCGGGGCGACTACACCGGTGTCAAGTTTGCCGGTATGCTGCAGTATGACGGCGACCTGAACATCCCCGAGAACTATCTGGTGCAGCCTCCCGTCATCAAGAACACCCTGACCGAAGTGCTGTGTGCCGCCGGCATCCATGAGTATGCCGTCTCCGAAACCCAGAAGTACGGCCATGTGACCTATTTCTGGAACGGCAACCGCTCCGGCAAGGTCTGCGAAGAGTTGGAAGTTTACGAGGAGATCCCCTCCGATGTGATCCCCTTCGAGCAGGCTCCCGCCATGAAGAGCAAGGAAATCACCGAGAAGATGGTGGAGGCCATGGCCTCCGGCAAGTTCCAGTTCCTCCGCTGCAACTACCCCAACGGCGACATGGTGGGCCACACCGGCGTCATGGAAGCCGTTGTTTACGCCATGGAGTGTGTGGACGCCGGCCTGAAGGCCATTCTGGAAGCCGCTG
>JAZSLC010000012.1:0-14940 GCA_045535175.1 Faecousia sp.
CGAACCGTCGACCTCCAGCGTGACAGGCTGGCGTGCTAACCGACTGCACCACCGGGCCAAATTGTGGTGGGAACAACAGGGCTCGAACCTGTGACCCCATGCTTGTAAGGCATGTGCTCTCCCAGCTGAGCTATGCTCCCATGCGTCCTTCGGTGCTGCACACCTCAGGCACGTGACACATTATAACCTTATATGCTCAATTTGTCAAGCACTTTTTTAGATTTTTTTCAAAGAATTTTTACATCTAAAAAAGCCGTTGTTCACCACAAGTTTTTATGGAATATCAAACTTTTTTCAGCAATTCCCCAATGTCCTCCGGAGTGAAGGAATATACCGTATCACAGAACTGGCATTCCACCGGGAAGGTCTTTCCTTCGCTTTGGATCTGGGCCAGTTCCTCCTTGCCCAGGCTGATGAGGGCTGCGGTGACCCGCTCCCGGGAGCAGTAGCACTTGTAGGAAATGGGGGTGGTCTCCAGGAACAGCACGCCCAGATCGCCCATCACCTGGCCCAGCATTTCCTCGGGGGTCATGCCCGCATCCAGCATGGCGGTGGCGGAGCCGGCGCGGCGGATGCCCTCCTCCAGCTTGTCGATCACTTCATCGGGAGCGCCGGGCAGCAGCTGCAGCAGGTAGCCGCCGGCCACCTTTACATTATAGTTTTCGTCCAGCTGGACACCCAGGGCACAGGCCGTGGGAATCTGCTCGCTCTGGGCAAAGTAGGCGGTCACATCGTCACCGATCTCGCCGGAGACCAGCTGGATGGAGCCCACATAAGGCTCCTTCATCTGCAGGTCCCGGATCACCGTCAGGGTGCCGTTGCCCACGGTGGGAGCCACGAAGGGCACCCCGGGGCGCTTTTCCACCAGGGGCACGTTTGCCTCGTACACATAGCCCCGTACATTGCCCGTGGGGTCGGACACCACCACAATGGAGCCGATGGGGCCATCGCCCTTGATCTGCAGGGTCATGGAGCCGTTTTCCACCTTCTGCATATTGCCCATCATGGAGGCGGCAGTGAGGGTACGGCCAAAGGCCACGGTGGCGTTGGGGGCGGTTTTATGGATTTCGGCGCCGCGGCGCACCGTTTCGGTGGAGCGGATGCCAACCACTTTGACAAATCCGTCCATACTCATTCCGCGAACCAGGTAATCACTCATTTTATTCTTCCCTTTCTGGCTTTCATGTAAATACGCTGCTCCCCTTCTGCGGGAGCCTCAAACCGGCGGTCGGCATATACCTCGATGGAGGTAAAGCCCGCCTCTTTCAAAAACTGCGTCAGCATGGCCGCGCTGTAAGCATATTCCCGGTGTTCTTCGAAACTCCGGTGCCACACATTGCCCCGGCGGGTAAAGAGGTCCATGCCGTAGGAGCAAATATTGCTTTCCTCGTCAAACTCTCCCCGCCAGACGCAGTACACATCGTCATCCTCGTCCAAAAACACCTGTCCGTCCATGGCCCGGAGTTTTTCGGGAGTGTTCACATCGAAGATAAAACAGCCCCCGGGGTTCAGGACCTTGTAGACCCGTCGGATGGCCTGGGCGCAGTCGGAGGGGTCCGTAATGTAATCCAGACTGTCCAGAGCGCAGACCGCCAAATCCACCCCTCTGGGAAGCCGCAGCTCCTGCAGGGATTGGCAGACGAACCGGGGCGGATTGGGGTGCTCCATGGCCTTCTGAGCGGCCACACAGAGCATATCTTCGGACATATCCACCGCGGTCACCTGCAGGCCACGCTCCGCCAGCAGCAGGGCCACGGAGCCTGTACCGCAGGCCAGGTCCACAGCGGTCCGGGGCTTCAGGCCCTCCCGCTTCAGAATTTCAAAGTAAAATTCCACCACCGCCTGGTAGTCCACGTCGTTTGTCAGGCGGTCGTAGCTGTAAGCCAGGTCCAGATAGGCGTCCATAGCCACGCTCCTTCAAAAAATCATCCCGGACACTGGGTCCGGGATGGGATTCATTTCAAAATCAATGCTTGAACAGGCCCAGGAACATATCGATGTCTTCGCCGTCAGCAGCGACCTTGGGGGCAGCTTCCTTGGCGGCAGCGGCGGGCTTGGGAGCCTCCGCAGCGGGAGCGGGATCAAAGCCGGTGGCAATAACGGTGACCCGCAGCTCGTCCTGGAAGTTCTCGTCCCAAGTGGCACCGAAGATAATGTTGGCTTCGGGATTGGCGGCCTGCTCCACGATACCGGCAGCGGTCTCCACATCGTCCAGGGTCATCTCGGGAGAGCCGGTAACGTTCACCAGAACACCGGTGGCACCGTTGATGGAAGTCTCCAGCAGGGGGCTGTTGATGGCAGCCAGAGCAGCCTGCTCAGCCTTTTCACGGCCGGAAGCGGTGCCCACGCCCATGTGTGCGCGGCCGGCATTCTTCATAACGGCGGACACGTCGGCGAAGTCCAGGTTGATGACCACGTTGCCGGCCTCGCCCACCAGTTCGGAGATGGACAGAACAGCCTGCTTCAGCACATCGTCAGCGATGGCGAAGGCGTTGGCGAAGGTGATCTTCTGGTCGGTAACGTACTTCAGACGGTCGTTGGGGATGATGATCAGGGAGTCCACCTTGCCGGCCAGCTCGGCAATGCCGGCTTCGGCCTGACGCATACGGTTGGCGCCTTCGAACTTGAAGGGCTTGGTAACCACGCCAACGGTCAGAATACCGGCCTCATGGGCCAGGTCAGCCACGATGGGAGCTGCGCCGGTGCCGGTGCCGCCGCCCATACCGGCGGTGATAAAGACCATGTCGATGCCTTCCAGAATCTTGGCCAGCTGAGCGCGGCTCTCTTCAGCGGACTTCTGGCCGATCTCGGGCTTGGAGCCGGCACCCATGCCGCCGGTGGGCCTCTCACCGATCTGGACCTTGGTCTTGCAGATGGACTTATTCAGATCCTGCTTATCGGTATTGACGACCACAAATTCCACGCCGTCCACACCGGAATCGATCATACGGTTAATAACATTGTTGCCGGCGCCGCCGACACCGATTACCTTAATCTTAACAACGCGTGCTTCAAATTCACCCATTTTAGTTCCTCCTATGTATGGTATGGGAAGAAAGTTCTGTTTCTGCCCATAAAATTAGCTTTGTACCAGTCTATTCTACCCCGAAAAATCGGAGCCGTCAATAGAAAATATCAAAATTTCGTCAAATTATTTCAAATCGTTTCAATCGGTTCCGGGGGTGTAAATAATCTCGGTGGGCTTCAGGGTAAAGCTCACATCCAGGGTGCCCCGGTCGTAATCCTTGAGTGATTTGACGGCAGTGGCCACGCAGCTGACCTTGTAGGACAGCCGGCTGCTGTCTCCCAGTTCCACCGTAAACCGGTCGCCGTATTCCATGGTCATGGCGCCGGGGTCCGTCACATCCACCGTCAGCACTTCTCCCAGAAGGCTGTGCTCTTCCAGGGCCCGGAGCAGCTGCAGGACCGTATCCAGCTTCTGCTGCTCGGTATACACCACCGGGGGAGCCGTTTCCCCGGTGGGGACGGTTCCGGTGGGCTGGGGCTCATAGGCCTGGGCCTGGGCGCCCACCATGGGGCTTGCCAGGGTCACGCCCTCCACCTTGGTGGTGCTGTTGGCACCGGCCAGGTTGGTCTTTTCCACGATGCGGCCGTCGCTGGTCACATACCACCAGCCACCGCCGCTGTCACCCATGGCGTAGACCACATCCAGCTCTTTAATCTCAATATTGACCGTACCGGGGAGTTTTATTCCGATTCGCACCTGATCCACGTAGGAAAGTTTTGTGCGGATCAGACCGGCGGCTTTTGCTTTGCTGAAGGTCAGCAGGTTATCGCCCTGCCGGATGCCGGATGCTTCCATCACGTCCCAGGCGGGGTATTTTTCGTTGCCGCTGACAGCCACCGTTTCCACCTTAAAAAAGAGGGACAGGCCAAACACCAGGGCCAGCACCACCGCAGCCACGGTTCCCAGCCGCAGCAAAAAGCGCTTGCGGTGGAAGGGCTTGGCGGGGGTGTACACCACTTCCGCCACAGGGGCGGCGGAGCGCTCCTTTTTGGGGGCCGGGCGTTTTCTGGGTGCAGATTTGGTTTTTACCGGCTTTTTCGGGGCAGAACCGGGTTTTCTTCTGGTTTTTGTTTTCATATCACTTCACCAGTTCTTCCATGACACCGCAGATCCGTTCGGCGCTGTCTGCCACGCAGGCGCCCCGGATGGCCTGGCTCATGGCGCTGTGGCGCGCCGGGTCAGCCAGCAGCTCCTGCACCAGCCGGAACAGGGTTTCTGCGCTCATATCCTTCTCCAGAAGCACCACCGCGCCTCCTCTGGCCTCCACGGCCCGGGCGTTCTTTTCCTGGTGGTTGTCGGTCACATTGGGAGAGGGCACCAGAATGCAGGGGGTGCCGGTGGCGGCGATCTCGTTGATGGTGGAGGCACCTGCACGGCTGATGACCACATCGGCGGCGGCCATCACCTGGGGCATATTGTAGATGTACTCCCGCATATCGATGGAGGTGCCTTCACCGGTGGGGATGTTCAGGGAGGCCACCCGGTCGGGCATCCATTCCCAGCCGTACTTGCCCACGCCGTGGATGTGCTGCCAGGGGAAGCCGTTTTTCTGTTCCAGGGCCATGAAGTCTGCCATGGCGATGTTCATCTGCCGGGCGCCCTGGCTGCCGAAGGTGGATACCACCAGAGGCCGTTCGTCCAGGCCAAGGGCAGCTCTGGCCTCCGCCTTTTCCGCCAGGAAGAAGTCCTTGCGGATGGGCATACCCACCGCAATACACTTTTCGGGCTTTTTGTAATGGCGGGCGCTTTCCTCAAAACAGATCAGCACCCGGGCGGCCCAGGCGGCAGCCATCCGGGTAGTGAGGCCGGGCATGGCGTTGGACTCATGGATCACCGTGGGGATCTTCATCTGCTTGCCGGCAAAAAGGGCCGGGAAGCTGGCGTAGCCGCCGGTGCCCACAATGAGATCCGGCTTGAACTCCTTAAAAAGCTTTTTGCAGGCCCGGACAGCGCCCAGCACATCGGACACGGCCTTGCAGTTTTTCTTGATGCCGGTAAAGTTCAGCTTCCGGCTCATGCCGGAGGTGGGGAAGGTTTTTATTTCAAATCCCGCCGCGGGGACCAACTGCTCCTCCATGTGGCCCTGGGAGCCGATGAAAAGGATCTTGCTTTCCGGGTGGCGCTGCTTCCAGGCATTGGCCACCGCGATGGCGGGATTGATGTGTCCGCCGGTTCCGCCGCAGGTAAAAATCACGTTCATAAAGTTTCCTCCTGTCGTTTTGCCCGGTTCCGGTGCCGGGAAATACTCAGCACCACACCCATCTCCCCCAAGTTCACCGCCAGGGCCGTTCCCCCGTAGGAGAAAAACGGCAGGGCGATGCCGGTGGAGGGCAACAGATTGGTTACTACACATAGGTTTAAGACGGTCTGCAGGGCAATGAGGGTTATGAGTCCCGCCGCCAGCACCGTGGAAAACCGGTCCCTGGCATGAAGGGCGATCCAATAGCCCCGGAGAATCAGCGCCGCAAACAGCGCCACCATCAGCAGCGCCCCCAGCAGCCCCAGTTCCTCGCAGACCACCGCGAAGATATAGTCGTTATACTGAAAAGGCAGGTACAGATACTTCTGCCTGCTTTTGCCGAAGCCCAGGCCCGTCAGGCCTCCGCTGCCGATGGCGTAGAGGGACTGCAGAATCTGGTAGCCCGTATCGGCCGGGTCCTCCTCCGGGTGGAGCCAGGCGGTGACCCGGTCCCCGGCGTAGCCCATGAAGGTAATGTACACCAGCACAAACAGGGCGGCCCCGGCGGGTCCTGCCAGGAGCCATTTGGGGTGGGTGCCGGCCACAAACATCATCACCACCGCCACCATGCCCATGAGCATAATGGCGCTCAGGTGCTTCTCCAGAGCCAGGGGGATGAGAATTCCCATCATGGCGGCCCCGAAGCCCAGAACCCCATAGCGGAATTGGGCGGACCGGGAACCGAAGCCCCGGGTCAGCCGGGCCAGCAGCAGGATCATGGTGAACTTGGCGATTTCCGAGGGCTGGAATTGGATGCCGGCAATATTGATCCACCGGCGGGCACCGTTGACGCTTTGGCCCACCACCAGCACACTCAGCAGCAGCAAAATGCTGACGCCGTACAAAAACCAGGCCAGGCGGTACCAAACCGCCGCGTCCACCCGACTCATCAGCCACATGGCCCCAAGGCCCAGGGCTGCGCAGATGGCCTGCTTCTGCAAATACCGGGTGGAAGAAACGTATCCCGTGTCGAATTCACTCTGGGCATAGCTGGCGGAGTAGAGCATCACAAGGCCCAGACCCAGCAGCGTCAGCACCAGGGCAAGAAAGGGATAATCTACGCCCCCGATGGATTCGGGGCGGTCCTCCTTGGCGTACAGGTCGTGCTTGGACGCCATAGGAACTCCTTTCGGAAGGATTTGAAATGGGTCAGCTGATGCCGAACCAGGCAATCAGGCACATGACGGCACTGACGGCGGCAAAGGTCAGCACCACCCGCTCCTCTTTCCAGCCGCACATTTCGAAGTGGTGGTGGATGGGAGCCATTTTGAACAGGCGCTTGCCCTTGGTCAGTTTGAAGTAGCCCACCTGCAGAATCACGGACAGAGTCTCACAGATGTACACAAAACCCACCAGAATCAGGATCAGGGGCATATCCAGGGCAAAGGCCAGGGCACACACCACGCCCCCCAGGAACAGAGAGCCGGTATCGCCCATAAAGACCTTGGCGGGGTGCCAGTTGAAGAACAGGTAGGCAATCAGGCCGCCCACCAGGGCCGCAGGCAGCAGGGCCAGGTCGGTACGGCCCTTCAGGCAAGCCGCTGCCACGAAGAAGATCATTACGGGCAGGGTCACGGAGCTGCTGAGGCCGTCCACGCCGTCGGTCAGGTTCACCGCGTTGACGCAGCCCACCATCACGAACATGGCAAAGAAAATGTAAACAATGGGGTGAATGGTCACGGTCACATCCACAAAGGGAATGTACAGGTTGGAGGTCATGGAGCCCTGCCGGTACAGCAGGTACAGGAAAATGGCGGAAACCGCCATCTGGAGCATGGCCTTCTGAATGGCCGTCAGGCCCAGGTCCCGCTTGTACTTGACCTTGCAGAAGTCATCCAGGAAGCCCACCAGGCCGAAGCACAGGCTCAGCACCAGCACGTAAAATACCGTATAATCCCGGATGGTAAACAGGTTTCCCAGCAGGCACAAAATGGCGGCGGAAATAAACATCAGACCGCCCATCAGAGGGGTACCTGCTTTGTTGTTGTGCCAGGTGGGGCCGATCTCACGAACGGACTGGCCGGCCTTCAATGCCCGCAGTACGGGCAGCAGAAAATATCCGATGACACCGGACAGGACACAGCCTGCGGCGCCGGTAATCAGAATTCTTAACATAAGTATGTTCCTCCGTGTCTCTTTACTTCAGGAAGCTTTCCAAAACCCGCTCCATGTGGACGGAGCGGCCGCCCTTGAAGAGGACCACGTCCCCTTCTTTGACAATGTTCTTCAGCCGCAGGACCAGGCCGCCGGCATCCGTGTAGGCCGTGGCTTTCCGGGGGTCCATGCCGCCGGTGATGGCGCCGCTGATGGTGCGTTCCGCATTGGGGCCGTAGGCCAGCACCACATCGGCGTTCTCCGCCGCAAAGCGGCCCACCCGGTAATGCTCCGCCTGGGTACAGACGCCCAGTTCCAGCATATCTCCCAGCACGGCAATTTTCCGCCCGCTGCGCTTGCCCAGGGCCTGAAGGGCCTTCTTCATGGAAAGGGGGCCGGCGCTGCGGCAGTCGTCAATGATGGTATAGCCTTCCACCACCTGCTCGGTGGGGGCGGCTTCTTTGTTGCGGAAGTGGGAGAGCCGCTCCTGAATGGCATCGGCAGGAACACCCATGTGCAGGCCCACCGCAATTGCCGCCAGAGAGTCGGACACGCCAAACTCCTCTTCCATATTCAGCTCCACCAGGAAGCTCAGGTTCCCCTGAGAGGCCCGGAACAGGTGCAGATTGTCCTCTTTCTGCACGTCAACGGCCTGCATCTCCGCTTCCGGGTTGTGGGTAGCGTAGTAGGAGTGGGCCAGGTGGGACATATTGCGCTGCTTCCACAGCAGGTCGTCATCACCGTTGAGAATCACCACGCCGTCTTCCCGCATACCCTCCAGAATTTCCAGCTTGGCCCGGAGCAGGGTTTCTCTGTTCCAGCGCTCCGCTTCCTTGGTGGTATCGTCCACGTTGGTGATCACCGCCACATCGGGACAGGCAATGCTGGTCAGGTAGGCAATGTCCCGGAAGTGGATCATACCCATTTCCAGAACCGCCACCTGGGTGTCTTCGGCCATGGAGAGGATGGCGATGGGCACACCGATGTCCTCAAACTGGTTGGAATAGGTGGTGGAGACACGGTAAGTTCCCTCCAGCACACAGGCAATCATTTCGGTGACGGTGGTTTTGCCCAGAGAGCCAGTGACACCCACCACCTTCATGCCGATGCGCTTGCGGACCTGCCGGGCAATGTCGCCCACGGCGATCCTGGGGTCCAGGGCCACGATGCAGGGATAAAGGTCTGTATGGCGGCCGGTGAGCACCGCCACGGCGCCCCGGTCCATGGCCACCTGAATCCGCTCGGAAAGGCCTTCGCTCTGGTCCAGGGCCACAAACAGCTCCCCGGGACGGACCCAGCGGTGGTCACCGCAGGCCCCTTCAAATGTTAAATCTGCGTATGCTTCGTTCACCTGACCGCCGCACCAGGCAGCGGCCTGGGAAAGTGTAATCTTAGCCATGACGATTTCCTCGCCCCCGCGTGAATTACAGGAACTGGGCTACAATCTCCCGCTCGTCCATGTGGTGCTTCACACCGCAAATCTCCTGATAGGTTTCATGGCCCTTTCCTGCAAGTACAATTATATCATCTTTTCCCGCAATGTCCATAGCATAACCGATGGCTTCTACACGATTTTCCACAACCACGTAGTTTTTCGCATCTCCCAGGCCGGCCACGATGTCTGCAATGATGGCGGCGGGCTCTTCGGTACGGGGATTGTCGGAGGTGATGACCGCGAGATCCGCCAGCCGGACGCCGATGCCGCCCATGACGGGACGCTTGGTCCGGTCCCGGTCACCGCCGCAGCCAAAGAGGGCGATGAGCCGGCCCTTGCAGAAGTCCCGGACAGACAGCAGCACGTTTTCCAGGCCATCGGGGCTGTGGGCGTAGTCAATAAGGACGGTATAGGGCTTGCCGGGAGTGGGAACCACTTCCACACGGCCCTTGACGCCCTGGGCGGTGGAGAGAGCCCCGGCGGCATCTTCCAGAG
The DNA here is from genome assembly GCA_045535175.1 of Faecousia sp. Lineage (GTDB taxonomy): Bacteria > Bacillota > Clostridia > Oscillospirales > Oscillospiraceae > Faecousia. Next base: position 9,292 of record JAZSLC010000012.1, read on the forward strand.
AAATGCCCAGCTCCATGGCCATGCCCAGCACCGTCAGGGCATTGTAAACGGTGAACCGGCCGGGAATGGCCAGCTGCACCGGCACGGTCTTTTCACCCCGGACGGCGGTGAAGGAAATGCCGTCGGAGAGCATCTGCACATCCTTTGCGTAAAGGTCTGCGGTGCCGGCAACGGAGGTGGTCAGCACGCTGCAGGTGGCGCCGGCGCTCATGCGGTCAAACCAGGCATCGTCGCAGTTCAGAACGCCCTTGGTGCAGCGGCGGAACAGCTCTGCCTTGGTGTCACAGTAGTTTTCCATGGTCTTGTGGAAATCCAGGTGGTCACCTGTCAGGCTGGTGAAGGCCGCCACATCAAAGTGGACCCCGGCCACCCGTTCCAGGGCGATGGCATGGGAGGACACTTCCATGATCACATACTTGCAGCCTGCATCCCGCATCCGGGCAAAGAGGGCCTGCAGTTCAAAGCTTTCAGGTGTGGTGCGGTCGGTGGGCAGTTCTTCGTGACCGATCAGGTTGGACATGGTGCCGATGAGGCCCACTTTCTCCCCACGAACCTGCTCGATGACGTGCTTGAGAAGCAGTGTGGAGGAGGTTTTGCCGTTGGTGCCGGTGATGCCCACCATGGTCATGGCTTCGGCAGGGTGACCGTAGTAATTGGCACCCAACTGAGCCAGGGCCAGCCGGTCATTTTCCACCAGGATGTAGGGAATGTCCTCCTGGGGCTTCTTGGCGGTGACCACCGCCAGGGCGCCCTTTTCCAGGGCCATGGGGATGAACCGGTTGCCGTCGGCGGCGAAGCCGGTAATGGCCACAAAGAGGGCGCCGGGGGTTACTTTCCGGGAGTCATAGGCCACGGACCCGATTTCCAGGTCCTGGGGAAGGTTGGTTTCCAAAACATCAATGCCGTGAAGAAGTTCGCTGAGTTTCATATATTGCACTCCTTTGTTCAGGATGGTTCTCTCTTATTGGTCCCCCAGGTAAAGCAGCACCTGGGAGGGTACGATGACTTGCTGGCCCGGGGCAGGCAGTTGGGCGGTAACCGCAGAGCCGGTGCCCTGCACCACTGCCGTCAGGCCCAGATCCTTCAGGCGCTTTTCCGCCTCCCGGGGGGTCATGCCCCGCAGGTCCGGAAGCTCCGCCAAAGTGGGTTCTTCCCCGGGGATTTCCAGATAGGGCAGAATATCCGACAGCACCGCCCCCACGGTGGGTGCCGCCATGACGCCGCCGGAGATGTAAATGCCCGTCTCCCGGGAGGGGGTGTCCAGGGCCACCAGCACCAGAATCTGGGGGTCCTCCATGGGGGCGATGCCCACGAAAGAGACGATTTTATCGGTGACCCGGTTGCCGGAAGCGTCGAAAACGTCAATCTTCTCGCTGGTGCCGGTTTTGCCCCCTACGGAGAAGCCGGCCACCGCCGCGTTTTTGGCGGTGCCTTCGGTGACCACGGAGCGAAGAAGCTGGCACATGGTCCGGGAGGTCTCTTCGGAAATGGTGCGGCGCACCAGGGTGGGTTCCTGTTTCAGCAGGGTGTTCCCCCGGCTATCCACCACTTCCGAAACCAGATACGGTTCCATCAGGTAGCCCCCGTTGACCACCGATGCGATGGCTCTGCACAGCTGGATGGGTGTCAGCTTGAAGGTCTGGCCGAAGGAGCCGGAGGTAAGGGAGGCGGTGCCCCATTTGTCCGTATCGGTCACCAGGGCTTTGTCGAAAAAGACCCCCTTGCTCTCCCCGGAAAGGTCGATGCCCGTTTTTTCCAGAATGCCGAAGCGGCACACATAATCGTAAAACCGCTCCCCTCCCAGCTTCAGGGCAATATGGGCAAAGGCCAGGTTGCAGGAATTCTGCAGGGCCTGGGGCGTTTGCTGGGAGCCGTGACCGGCGGAGCGCCAGCAGTGGAGCAGCTGGGACCGGCCGGGAATCTGCTCGGCCCCCTTACAGTAGAAGGGGGTATTCAGGTCAATGGCCCCGCAGTCCAGGGCGGCGGCCATGGTCATAATTTTGAAGGTGGAGCCCGGTTCGTAACCGTCGGAAATGCAGCGGTTGCGCCACTGCTTCAGCCGGGCAGCGGTGAGGGCCTCCTGATAGCGGGTCTGGCCCTGGGAATAAGCTTCACTCTCAGAGGGAAGCTGCTCATATTGTAACCGCAGAGCCGTCAGCTCCGCAAGGGTTTTTTCGTCGAAAATTTCCAGGTAATCGTTGGGATCATAGGAACCCAATGTGGCCATTGCCAGGATTTCCCCGGTTTTTACATTCATCGCCAGGCCGAAAGCGCCGTTTTGCACATCGTATTGGTCTATGGCCTGCTGCATCCGGTTTTCCAGGCAGGCCTGGACGGTGGCATCCAGGGTCAGGATCACGTCGCAGCCCCCGGCGGACAGCAGGAAGCGCTCCACTGAGAAGGGCATATCCAGCTCGTTGGAGCCTTTGGTGGTGATGACCCGGCCCGGATCCGCTTCCAGGAAGCTGTTGTAGGCGGCTTCAATGCCTTCGGAGCCGGTGCCGGAGCGGTTGGTAAAGCCGATGACCTGGGCCGCCAGAGGTCCCAGGGGGTAAAGACGCTGAGCGGAGGGCTCCAGGTGGATGCCCCGGATCCCGGATTCGTTGATGTAGCGGCGGATCTCGTTGGCCGTTTCCAGGTCCAGCCGGGCGGCGATCTGCTGATAGCGCATCCGAAGGTTTTGGGCCTTTTCCAGAATGGGCTGAGGGTCCGTTTCCAGGATCTGCCCCAGCACCCGGGCCACCTCGTCAAGGTCTGCGTCGCTTTGTTTCAGCTCATGGGGGTCTAAGTAAAGGGTCTCCACCGTTTCGTCGCAGGCCAGCACATTCATGTTCCGGTCAAAGACCGTCCCCCGCCGGCCCATCACCTGAGTGGTGCGGGACTGATTGCCCAGAGCCAGCCCGGAATAATGGTCATAGCGAAGGACCATCAGGTTGTAAAGCTGCACCGTCACCGGCAGAAATGCCAGCAAACCCAGAATCAGGGCCACCAGCCGGATACGCCGGTGCTGGCCGCTGTCCAGCCGCAGCCGGGCGTAATGTTTTTTGGAGTTCACCGCGGTCCCACCTTTCAAAACCTTTCAATGGGCAGTAAGGAGATTCCTCACCGCCCATTGCTGCTGTTTTGAATTTATGATGGGGTGGCGGATTTATGCCATCAGCCAAACAGGTCCGTCAGCCAGGTATGTTCACGCTCTTCGCTGACCTGATAGACGGGAGCGGGGTCCAGCTTCATGTTCATGTGCTGAACCTCTTCCATGGGCACCATGCCCATGCCCAAAGCCAGGTTGTAGACTTCGTCCAGCCGGCAGTTTTCATCAAAGTCCCGGCGGAGCTGGCCGTTTGTCATGGTCAGCCGGTCCACATAGGCTTCCAGAACGTCCTGTTCTTCCCGAAGCTGCTGAAGGGTGGTCATACCAACGGCCATCAGGGCCACCATCACCACACACATCACCAGGCCCACCAGGGCCAGGGGACCGATGTGGAGCACCGTGGTCTGCGCCTTGGGTTTGGGAAGGGTCCCCTTCTTTTTGGGGACTTCGACAACCTCTGCCACGCGAGCCGCTGAGCCGGTGCTGGGGAAGTAAACATAGCGAATATCGGACTTTTTAACCATGCTCAGGGCTCCTTTCTCTTAAAGTTTCTCGCAAACCCGGAGTTTTGCACTCCGGCTGCGTGGGTTTGCATCCAGCTCTTCCCGGGAGGCCACAATGGGCTTGCGGGAAATCAGTTTCACTTTGGGCTTCTTGCCGCAGACACACACCGGGAAGTTGGGCGGGCAGGTGCAGCCTTTGGCGGCTTCACCCATACCGTTTTTCACGATGCGGTCTTCCAGGGAGTGGAAGGTGATTACTGCCAGCCGTCCGCCGGGGTTCAGGCACGAAACCGCATCACGCATCACCTTTTCCACAGAGCCCAGCTCGTCATTGACGGCGATGCGGATGGCCTGGAAGCTGCGCTTGGCAGGGTGCTGCTTTTCCCGGAGGGCCGCAGGGGGCATGGCGGAGCGGATCACATCCACCAGTTCCAGAGTGGTTTCGATGGGGGCCGATTCTCTGCGGCGGCAGATGGCGGCGGCAATCTGGGGGGCGTAGCGCTCCTCGCCGTAGTCGTAGAGGATCCGTTTCAGTTCCTCGTAAGACCAGGTGTTCACCACGTCATGGGCCGTCAGGGTGTCTTCCCGGTTCATACGCATATCGAGAGGCGCATCGGCCATGTAGGAAAAGCCTCTTGCGCCATCGTCCAGCTGGGGAGAGGAAACCCCCAGGTCCAGCAGGATGCCGTCCACCCCGGGGATGCCCAGGTCTTCCAGCACGGAGGCGATTTCGCAGAAATTGGAGTGGACCAGGGTCACCCGGTCGCCGTAAGGGGCCAGCCGCTCCCCTGCCGCTTTCAGGGCCACCGGATCCCGGTCGATGCCGATGAGGCGGCCGGTGGTCAGGCGTTTTGCGATCTGGCAGGAGTGTCCGGCGCCGCCCAGGGTGCCGTCCACGTAGATTCCGTCAGGTTTGATATTCAGGCCGTCCAGGCATTCCTGCAGGAGGACGGAGATATGGAAAAATTCACTCATAGGCCGATTGCCTCCAGGGATGCCAGCAGTTTTTCAGGGGTCAGGTTCTCGGCTTCGAAGGCTGCAAATTCCTCTGCATCCCAGATTTCCGCCTGGCCTGCCCGGCCTACGATTACCACTTCCCGGTCGATGTGGGCGTAGTTCATAAGAAACTGGCTCAGGCCGAACCGGAACTGCTTGTCGGGGCTGCTCTCCTGGGCGCACATGAAAATGGCGCTGGCGGCTTCTGCCCGCTGGCGGACGGAAAGGGCGTTGAAGTTTTGCTTCATCTGCTCCCAGTCGGCGGCGGTATAGATGGTCAGGCAGCGGCGTCCGCAATTGACGCCAACGGTGACGAAAAAGGTGTCACCCAGAGCCGGCCGCAGTTTCGCCGGGACAAACAACCGGTTCTTGTCGTCCATTTTCGCAGGGTATTTGCCGATCATGGGGCCGCCTCCTTCCATTTTACTACCACTTTACTACCATTTTACTCCACGTAGCTACAGTATAACCTCTCTTCCACAAAATTGCAAGACTTTTTCTGAGAAAATTTATGGTTTTTCCTGGATTTGGTGTAGAAAACCGCATTTTTGAACAGTTGTTCTATAATTGAACCCTGACAGGCAAAAAATAAGGACGCCTCGGGAGAAGCGTCCGGCCGCAGTGCGGCCAGCCAATTCGTGCGCTATGTTGGTGGGTATCGTTACGCGTTAACCCCGCTCGGTATCGTTCCGTTACTGTACCGTGCGCCATGTGGTCTGTCATCGTTCCCCACCTGCGCCGCTCGGTTCGCTCCGTTTCTCACCGTAGGGACCGATGCCCACATCGGCCCGACACGCCCCCGGTTTCGTACCTCTACCGGTCATGCCCGTAGGGACGCCTCTCCCGAGGCGTCCGGCCGCAGTGCGGCCAGCCAATTCGTGCAAAAGCCGGCGTTCGTCGTTACGTGCCTGCGCCGCTCGACTTTTAGGTATCCTTCCGGTCGTGCCTGTAGGGACGCCTCTCCCGAGGCGTCCGAAACGACCACGTTGGTGAGTTGGTATTACCTGTCGATCAACCCCCGTAATTTTAACGATGGTTTTTCCAACGCATCTCCATCCA
>JAZSLC010000119.1:0-2054 GCA_045535175.1 Faecousia sp.
TTTCAGAATCGTGGCCGTATCCGAAGCCATAATATCCCGGCACTGCTGCAGGATCGCCCGCTCACCGGCCAGCGCCTCCAGGCAGCCACGGTTGCCGCAGGTGGGACATACCGGGCCGTTGCGCTGCACTACGGTATGACCGATCTCACCGGCAGCCGCAGACTGACCATAGAGCACCTTTCCGTCAAGGATCATCTGACAGGCCACGCCAAAGGAAACAAAGAAATATGCAAAGGGCTCTGCCTTCACCATCCGGTCAAACAGCTCCGCACTGATGGCTCTGGCTCTGACATTGTTCTCCACTTCCACCTTCAAGCCAAGACGCTGTCCCAGTTCCGCACAAAGATTGTGCTCCGTCCAGCCTTCATAGAAGATGTCGTAGATTTTATCCGCGCTGCCATCGATCATGCCCGGAAGGCAGATGCCGACACCCAGCAGTTTTTCCCCGGGGATCGCCGCTGCAGCCAAAAAATCGGGAATCTCCTGAGACAGCCTCTCCAAAGTTACCTGATATTCGTCCAGAGGCTGATTGGTATCCCGAGTTGCAACGATGCTGCCCCGGATATCCGTCAGAATATAACTGGTACGATAAACACCCACATCGACACCGCAGATATAATATGCCTCCGGAACGAATTCCAGCATCATCCGGGGCCGTCCCGCGCTCTTGGATTCTTCTGTCGGCGCAACAGTTTCCCGCAGAAGACCGGAGCTGATCATGGGATTGACCACGCCGGTGATGGTTGCGGTGGTCAGTCCCAGCTGCTGGGCAATTTCCACCCGGGAAATGGGACTGTTCCGATAGATAAACCGTTTGATCAGATTGTGGTTGTTCTGTTTTAACAGCTGATGATTGCTTCCTTTTTCATTCACGAAGGAATCCTCCAAATGTGTTGTAATCTTATTCTATCGAAGATCAGGTTACTATGTCAATAGAAACGCTTCATTTTCGGAAAAAAGCACACCGGATACAACCCAAAAGAAAATTGTCACACAATCATAAATTCGTTCTCTTGCTCCATATATCTGCAAAAAGCAAAAAGGCCACACAGGATACCGGGGGAAAAAGCCTCATCGGCATCGATATTCCAGCCTCCGCACAGGCCCCGATGCATGATCTGAACTACGGTATATCCGGACGGATCTTTTAATCCGTAGTTCTGGCTGTTGTGCATCACAAGGGTATAGGGTTTTCCATCAATCGTTACAGCTGCATGGTCGACCCTTGGCATCCGGCAAATGGGCCAGCCAACTACCTCCGGGTCATCCCCTTGCGCGTAGTCCGGTTTTCCGCTGGCAATCTCTGCGCCAGCGGGATCCAGTATCACATATCTTCGGAAACGGACATCTGACCGTTTCCCCGGGGGAGCAGGCAGATTGCGAATGTCTGTACGCAAAACCCATTCTTCGTTGGGAAGACAGATATGCTTCTCCGGGCCGGAAAAAACACCTTTCATATGAATCAGCGGCTCCCGCCTGTTTTCTTCGTACAGCATGCCCGCTTTCATGGTATACCGCATATGCATACCTCCTTCTCAAAAAACTGTGTACAAAAACACACCGGCCACGCCGGCGCCTGCCATAATACACATGGGACTGACCTTCCATTTCCGCAAAACAAAGAATCCAGCCACAAAAATAGACAGGGCAATGTAATCCATGCCAAAAATATCAGCAGGAATCGATCGCTGGCCGTAAAGCGCCATGATCAGCAGGGAGAGCCCCGCAGAAGCAATCATGGCAACTACCGCAGGCCGCAGACCTGCCAGCACCCCCTGGATCACGGTCAGCCCCCGAAAGCGGTAATACATCCAGGCAAGGGTCAGAACGATCACACAGGAGGGAAACACGCAGCCAAGGGTAGCGATCACGGCTCCCGGAAGCCTCGCGATCTGGATCCCCACAAAGGTAGCAGAATTGATGGCAATGGGGCCCGGGGTCATTTCCGCAATGGTCATAATATCGGCAAACTGGGTCATGGTCAGCCAGGGATGCAGATCCACCACCTGATGCTGGATCAGCGGCATGGCCGCATAGCCTCCGCCAATGCTGAA
>JAZSLC010000086.1:0-9459 GCA_045535175.1 Faecousia sp.
AGCCAAGGAGTTGTAGTTAACACTTGTCTTCCTAAGACCGCTTGGCCTCCGACTTGTCAGCTTCCCTCAGGACGGACCTAACAGTGGAACCGACATTGTCCGGTCCGGTCCGGATTCTTTCACTCTGACGGAAATCGGCACCTATCAGGTGCTGTTCCAGGTAAGCGTAACCGAACCCGGACAGCTGATTCTGACCCTGAACGGCGCAGATTTGGCTTATACGGTGGCCGGCCGCGCAGCCGGCACCTCCCAGATCGTTGGCATGGCGATTGTGGAAACCACCGAGGCTGACTCCGTCCTGACGGTGCGAAATCCTGACGGAACCGCCGAAGCGCTGACCATCACCCCCCTGGCCGGTGGCACCCGCCCCGTTTCCGCCCATCTGGTAATCACCAGAATTCAATAACCTATGATGACCGCAGCACCGTTTCCCACCGAAACGGTGCTGCTTTTTCATAGAAGACTCCCTCAGATGCATAAAGGGACCCCCTGCAAAGGGATCCCTTTTCCTGGTATATGCTGCATTATTGCACTTCTACAAGTGCAGCGCGACACTCCCAATCTGCGCTTACAATAAACGTCCAATCGTCGAAACAGAATCGCAAAGCCCAAGATCCTTTTCTACAGATACAGCACATATTCTTCTTTACAGTAGCTTTTCAAATATGCATCCAGTATCCGGCTGTTTTTGTAATGCAACGCCTTTTGCGGGCAATTTGTGACACAGTGCAAACAGCGAATGCATTCCGAACGGATCCGGCCGTTTCGGATCGCCCCCATGGGACAGTTTTTTTCACATAGTCCGCAGCCGTTGCAATTACTCCCTTTTGTGATTCTTACTCCCATGCGGCTGCGAAGACCGGGGAAGAGATTTGCCAGCGGATTCTTTACAGATTTGGGAATACGGGCCCTCTGGGGCGATTTGATCCTTTGCGCAATGGGTAAAAGGAACGCTTCGTCAAATTCGCAATCTCCGTCAAGGAATGTATGTCCCATAGGGATATACGCCCCTGCAATGACCTGCCCGCGCAAGGATTTTTGTGCTTCATACAATACATTGCCGTAGGATATTTTTCCATAGGTAGCAATCAACACCGTAAACTTCGCACGCATTCTTTTCAAAAACTGTTTCACGGGCTTCGGAATATTCTGGCAATACACCGGGAAAACCACCACGGCCACATCGTCTGTTGCTGTTTCGCTGTCAACCGGCCTGATTTCGCAATCCAGCATCTGGGCCAAAGCTTTTGAAACAGCCAGGCTGTGCCCGCTTCCGGAAAAACAATAAATCATGATCATGTCTGCTCCCCCAGGACTTGCCGCATAATGGCACACTCCGGAATATCATACAGAGAAAATCCCAGAAAATGCTCCATTTCATAAAGGGACTCCTCTTTGGATCTTCCGCATCTTTTGCTTGCAAGAGAGAATTCCAATGCACTGAAAGGAATCATCTTGCTTTTACAGTGGTAAAACCGTACAAACTGCGTATGATCCTTGCATCGCTCGATCTTACAGCTGGTATGAAGCGCCTTGTTTTCTTCTTCCGGCGGAACCCATCCGCATTCGTTAACGAGTATGGCTTTGACCTTGTTCCAGTCGTAGGTACCTCCGTTGATTCGATCCAGATCAAAATGGACAAATGCCGGCACGTTGCCTGTCCGGGAAGAATACCTGATACTTCTTCTGAACGGAGCAAGCAGCTCCGGAACAGACTGAATGGCCTGCACAATGTTGGATACCAGCTCACTTTCATAACCGCTGAGTTTTTTGATGGGATGATCACCGTATGCCAGCTGCTTCATGGTCATCAGGGTCTGGAACTGTCCCTGCTTCAGAGGTGGCTGCAAGGTCAGCACACGGCCAACGTTCATCAGGAAGGTCAGAAAGCGATTGCCCGCAAAGGAATAGGCCATCCTGGGCGCCATGTGGTTATAATAGAGCCCCAGCATCTGAACCGGCTCATTTCCTGCGGCAAAATACGGAACCCGGTTTACCACCAATTCCGGATAAAACAGCAGGTATGCCAACGACGGGCAAGCGCAGGTATTGCCGCTCAACAAGTAAAGCTTATTGTAGAATCTTCTGAGTTCCGTTTGACTGACGGAGCGTGTAATGAATTCCACGTTTTGAAATGCTTTTTTTGCATTTTGGATACTCTTTGCAGCACGATCGGAAATAAAGGGGATTTCCCAGGTAAGCGCCAATACCCGAAGCCCCTTCACTTTGGAAAGATAATAAAGTAAATATGTGGAATCCTTGCCGCCGGTATAGAACAGCGCAATATCAAAGCGGGATTTTTTGCTTCGGGGAATATCCTCCACAATGGGAACAATGCTTTTCAGATTTTTCACTTCTTCTGCCGTTTGGCACATAGGACACAGGCCCCGGTCATCAAACTCCAGTCCCGGAATGATAAAATCATTGGCACAGCACTCAGCGCAAAATGTCGCCTCGGAAAGATTCCTGGGGACGGACTTTCGCTCATGCTCCGCAACAACCTGCTTGCCGATCAGCTTTCCAAGCACGGATAACTCCCCAGGGTTCAGCTCCCGGGGTAACGAAGCAAGGATTTCAGCCTGTTTTTTTGAAACAGTGATGTCATTTCTGAACAAATCGGGAGCGCTGCGCAGTCCGTAATAATGCAGTGTTCTCTTTTCAAGCTTCCATCTGCTTTGAATGTAATACATGGCGATCCCCCCTTTTTTATATCTTATCAGAAAGCCCGGCTTTTTGCAATCATATCCGGCCAAGGGCTGGGTCCGGTCTAAAACTGATTACCGATTGAACACAGGCAAAAAGCCCCCGGCGTGTTGGATTGAACTGCCCGAAAAAGGAATCCCCCGGTGGGATTTCCCTTTGAACTCTACCACCAAGAGAGTCGTTCGATGAAATATCGCAGAATCATAGGATGACAACTCTGCGATTTGGCGATATAATGGACATATCAACATAGAGGAGGGATACTGTGGCCAACTACGAGAGACTTTTTTCAGAGAACCTTCGTCGATTGCGCAACGCTGCCGGTATGACCCAAAAAGAATTGGGAGAGGCAACCGGATATTCCGAAAAAACCGTCAGCAAGTGGGAATGCGCCGCCAGCATTCCGGACGTCGGAGGTTTGTTTGCGCTTTCCAGGAAACTGGGCGTTACGGTGGAAGAGCTGTTTTCCAACTCGGATGACCTGTATTTTCTGGGAATTGACGGCGGTGGAACCAAAACAGCGCTGGTGCTGACGGATGGAAACCATGAAGTAATCCGTACCCTTCGGGCAGGAAACTGCAATCCCTTCGATATCGGCATGGAAGGGGCTCAGAGTGTCCTGCGCAATGCCATAGAGGAAATCTGCGGCAGTATTCACAAGTCCTCCATCGTTGCCTTTGCAGGCATCGCAGGCGGCGTCTCCGGCAATAACAAGCAGGTATTTCGGGATTTTTTCCGGAGTTTCCACTTCCGTTTGTTCGAGAACGATTCTGACAACTGTAATCTCCTGGAAGCAGGTTTGGGCGATCAGGACGGCATAGCACTGATCCTCGGAACCGGAATCTGCGGATGGTCCCGGCTGGAGGGAACCAGCTCCAGAGCTTCAGGCTGGGGTTACCTGATCGACAGAGGGGGCAGTGCCTACAATCTGGGCCAGGACGCGCTGCACGCCTATTACTGTGCGGTGGATGGAATGCAGCCCTGGAGTCCGCTTTCCGACGCAGTCAGAGAACGTTACCCGGAGGGAGAACAAGCTCTTCTTGCCGAAATCTACCGGGGTGGCAAGAAATTCATCGCATCCTTCGCAAGTTTGGTGTTTGATGCACTGGAGCAAGGGGATCCGCTGGCGGACGAAATCCTCCATCGGAACATGGAAGCCGCCGCCCAGGTAATCCGGGCAATCGGAAAGCGCTTCCCGGAACGGTGCTATCCCATTCCGGTGGTTTTGGCAGGCGGGTTGACAAGCCAGCCGTTGGTGTACACCGCCCTGCAGGAAGCACTGGGAGAGCAGGAAAAATTCTCTCTCCGGATTCTAAACACAGAGCCGGTATACGGCGCAGTTTCTCTCGCATATAAGCTTTGGGCCAACAACCAATAAACATTCAGGAGGATATTATGTCTGGAACCGAACAACGCAACCCTTATACCATGCACATTGACAAGTGCTCAACAGAAGAAATCCTGCTCCATATCCAGCGGGAAAACGAAAATGCCACCAAGGCAGTGGCTGCCGCCATTCCTTCCATCGTAAAGGCCTGCGACGCTATTGAGGCAGGAATGCGTCAGGGTGGCCGTCTGATCTACATCGGTGCAGGAAGCTCCGGACGTCTGGGTGTCCTTGATGCCGCTGAGTGTCCCCCTACATTCGGCGTTTCCCCCGATACCGTCAGCGGCATCATTGCCGGTGGCAATGACTGTATGTTCCGGGCCGCCGAAAATGCGGAAGACGGCGCGGAAGCAGGTATCCGGGATTTGAAGAAAAAGGACCTCAAACCGGCAGACTGCATCGTGGGCATTTCCGCAGCAGGTAATGCCGCTTATGTAGCAGAGGCTCTTGCCTATGCCAGGAGCATCGGCTGTACCACAATCGGCGTGACAAACAATGCCGGAAGCCGACTGGATCTGGAATCCGACATTTCCGTAGTGGTTGACACCGGTCCCGAAGTAGTTACCGGCTCCACCCGTATGAAGGCAGGCACCGCCCAAAAAATGATCACCAATATGTTTTCCACCTGCGTGATGATCCGCCTGGGACATGTATATGAAAACATGATGATCAATTTGAAGCCCTCCAACATCAAGCTGAGAAAACGCGTCATTTCCATCGTCTGCGAGATTCTGAAATGCACCGAGGACCAGGCTGTGGCATTGCTGGAGGCCAATGATTGGTCCATCCGCAACGCTGTAGAGAACAGAGCTAATCCCGCAGAATAGTAGTCACAGCTTTCCATCACGGCTGCGGCCTTCCTGTTTCTTTTTCGACGGGTTTTCGATACAAGGATCCCATAAGAACGGAAGGAACCGCTCAGAAAGTGTTGTTCGCTTTCCCTAAAGAACAGATGAAACCATTCAAAACAGAAATATATTTCTCACGACCAAACCGTCGAGAGTACAGTTCGAAAAACTGACATACAAGGGAGAAAACAGAATGGAACAGTTTGATATTATTTTATTGCTCGGCTCTCGGCTTCACGATGACGGCACACCGGATCTGAATGTCCTTGCACGGGTCAGGATGGCTGCAGAACTGTGGAAAAAAGGTGTAGCGCCGGTCATTGTGGCTTCCGGCTACAAAGGCTTTAACAGTGAACACCATAATACCACGCAGGCAGATGTGATGGCGGAGTTTCTGATCCAGTTTGGAATTCCCGATGCGTGCATCATTCGGGAAGACAAATCGGAAACCACCTGGGAGAACATCCAAAACACCAAAAAGCTGCTGAATAAGGAACACTTTACGGCAGCAGTGGCGACCTCCGATACACATATGCGCCGTTCCCTTTACATGTGCAAATTGCAGGGGATTCAGGCAAAAGGCTTTGCAGCAAAGCTTCCCCACGACAAGCAATGGCGCGCCAGAAGAAGGCTGGAACGCTTACTGATGTTTGAAACCTACATCGGATGGGGTAACGGCAAATACCCAAAATGGTATCGTCCTGTACGCCGCTTCTTAAGGAAGCGAGATAAGCGGATCTCCAACGAAGCGTTTGAAGTATACAATGCCGCCATTCGCAAAGCTGGGCGGGCAGAATGATCCCATAAACCACGAAAGGAAGCAACCGAAATGTATGATTTTCTGATTTACGATTTTGACGGAACTCTTTCGGACACCTATCCTGTTTTCACTGAGGCATTTTTGAAACTTTTGGAAAAATACCGCATCAAGGGAGATAGGGATACTGTTTATGGGCTTTTGAAGCAATCTGTAGGCACCGCTTTGAATCATTATGAATTTCCCATGTCCAAGGGCGAAGCAAAAAAAGAATTCTGGGCTATCTATCAGCCCATCGCTCTGGAAAAGCAAGAACTTTTCCCGGAAGCGGAGCCCATTCTCCGTTTTGGGCTGGCCGAAGGCAAGAAAAACTATGTGTACACCCACTCCGGTCTTTGGGTCTATGACCTGATGGAGCGCATGGATATTAGGGACTGTTTTGACTTTGTGCTGGACCGCACCTATGATTTCCCCAGAAAGCCCGCTCCGGATGCCCTGAATTTCCTCATCGAAAAGTGCGGCATCGACAGATCCAGGGCTCTGATGATCGGTGACCGGGATCTGGACATCGAAGTTGCCCATGCCGCCGGGATCCATGCCTGCCTTATTGACCCGGAAAACTATTATCCGGAGCTGAAGGCGGAATACAGGATCGGTTCCCTGCTGGAACTGAAGCAGATCCTTTAACCGGGCCCCGTGAGGAAAAATAATAACACGGCAGACATAGTCCGCTTATTCGCAGAATGCAGGGCAAAGCAAGTTGAACCCATGCTTTGGGGTCTGTTTTCGAACCGGTCCCGGTAAGTTTTCCCTGCTCCGACCGGATGATCCCCGAAATTTGCAGAGCGCTTCTGAACCATCGCAAAGAGTAACAAAAGGAAAGAGCCGCCTGACTTCCCGGCGAGACAGCCCCATATACTACACGATTTGATACCGTTTCTCTAAAACGCAACACAAAATGACGGGGCATTGCATTTTCAAAACAGCGCCGCTTTGGATAATCCCCGTAGCATTATCCAGATAAAGCAGGGTTTAACAATGAAATAAATCAAAGCCGCCGGTACATGAAAAATGCATCGGCGGCTCAATCTTTATGTAGTTAATCCTCGTCGGAGTCATCACCATCCGGTTGCCCCAGCTTCGTGACTGTAGCATAAGCAATCTGGTGATCCTGCACACGGGTAATGTGGATGTGCAGGCCCTTGAAATCCAGTTCAATATCCTGTTCACCGTCATTGGGGATCATATCCAACTCGTTGAACACCAGTCCTGTAAAGGTATCAACCTCCTCCAGACCGATTTCAACATCCAAAGTCTCTTCGATGTCAAACAGATCCACATTGCCGATAATCGCCCAGGTATTCCCGTTCATCTGCTCAATGTGAGGGGCTGCAGCTTCTTCCTCAGGAGTTTCTTCTCCTAAATCGCCAACCAACTGCTCGATCAGGTCGTTCAGCGTCACGATGCCGACCACCCCGCCGTATTCGTCCAATACAACAGCCATGGAGTTACGGGTCTGACGCATATTGCGGAACAGAACATCTGCTTTAATGGTAGCAGGCACAAAAAAGGCGGGCTTAACAGCTTCGCGCATCACAGCATCCCGGCTCCTGTCAGCCAGGCGGAAGTAATCTTTCGCATTCAGAATACCAACAATACTGTCAGCGGATTCCTCACAAACAGGATACAGGGTATGGCGGCTGTCGTGAATGGTCTGCTGCCAGACCTCCATCGAATCTTCAACCCACAGAATCGTAATGTCGGTACGGTGAGTGGCGATCTCCTCGGCTGTCAGATCATCAAATTCAAAGACATTCTGGATAAATTTCTTTTCCTGTTGGTCGATGGCGCCTTTTTCACTGCCGGCGTCAACCATCATACGGATTTCTTCCTCGCTGACATCTTCGTCAGCTTCGTTGGGATCAATACCAATGAGTCTAAGAACCGCATTCGTAGAAACGGTGAGAAACCAAACAATCGGCTTAAAGACACAGGAAATACCGCTGACCAGTCCGGAGATGCCCAGAGCCAACTGCTCAGAACGCTTCATAGCAACACGCTTGGGAACAAGCTCACCGAAAACAAGGGTGAAGTAAGACAGAATCAACGTAATCAGAACTACTGCCACAGCATCCAATGTAGCTGTCGGAATAGTCACGCCCAGACTTACCACCCAGTCTACCAGCGGCTCAGAGAAGCTGTCTGCAGCGAAGGCGGAGCCAAGGAATCCGGACAGCGTAATTGCGACCTGAATGGTAGCCAGGAATTTAGCCGGCTCACGGGTCAGCTTAAAAAGGCGTTTTGCCTTTTTGTTCCCATCGCCAGCCATACGCTCCAGCTTTGTTTCGCTGATGGAGAGCACAGCAATTTCTGCACAGGCAAAGATCGCGTTCAGCGCAATCAGCACAATCTGTAATATAATCAATCCAAACATAATTATTGACCTTTCTATCTAACAGTATGTTTCGTCAAAACCACAAAAAACACAGCCCATGAGGAAAAACATCCACACAGGTTGTGTCTTAACATCTGTATTTGAACAATGTAACACTGTTATTTCGCTCAGGGTCAGGGCAACTGTCGCCGGCATCCATAATCTATACGCGTCCTCCTTCTGGGATGATATTGAGATGAATTATAGAATATATCGAAGTGTTTGTCAAGAAAGTAATGTGTTTCCGTGTATCAGGAAGTAAAGTTATCAACCAACTGTGCGTACTGTTCCGGGTAATTCAGGCTCAAGTCACCGTGTCGGAACCCCGGGAGGTTTTCAATGCTGCTGTTGGGGATCAGATCATGAAGCAGTTTTCCGGACGCGCGAATTGCTGATTGCTCCTTGCTTCCGAAAACGATATGTACCTTGGCTTGCGCATCCCGAAACGCAGCCTTTACGGAATAGGCACTGTTGCTTTCAAGAAAGGCGATCATATCTTCTTTGGAAATCCTGCAGGTATCCCGGTAATAATCATCGAACAGCTTCTGAGGAATGCCCAGATAGGCGGCCTGCAATTTGGCAAACCATTTCTGCTTGATCAGTCCGTAGCTCATCCCAAAGGTTGGTTTGATCAAGGCATGGATCAGCTTTGATGGCTTAACCAAAGTGCTTTCAAGCAACGCAAAGCTGCAAATGTCGGGTCTTTGTGTCAGCATTTCCACAGCAATCTGACCACCAAGAGACAGGCCACCAACAGCCAGGACTTTTCCGCCAAAATGCTCGTCAATATGGGCAATGATCCTTGCGGCATTATCTTCAACGGAAGTAAAGGGGGCATCGCTGTCCGCGTGACCATCCAATATTGGAAGAACCACATGGAAACGGTCTGATAACAGCTGTGCCACATCCCGGTAGTTCCACCAGGACAGACCGCCGCCGTGGAGCAGGATGACCGTTTCCGGGTTCTGATTGCCGTATTCTACATATCGCATGATTGATCAGCCTTTCTGGTTCTTTATTGATGTTGGTTATGAGAAAACGCCACCATTATATTTCTTCTGAACCCGTAACAGCACAGCAATAGAAATCGCAAAACCCAAAAACAGTACGACAAGGGAAGCGATCATATACGATTTGGATTCCCCAAACATTGCGACAAGACCACTGAGGATCATAGATGCGGCCATACCAAACATCCCTTTGGAAAAGGCCTTTCCGTATGCTGCTTTTTCTTCCTCTTTTACTTTTTTCTGATGATAGTCATGTATGAGATTGAGGTCTCCACGATTGATCCGTATGCCAAGCCAAACAAAGGGGATACTGATTGCCA
>JAZSLC010000200.1:0-14420 GCA_045535175.1 Faecousia sp.
GCCCACGAAGAAATTAGCAGCCTCATCAC
Source organism: Faecousia sp. (assembly GCA_045535175.1). Lineage (GTDB taxonomy): Bacteria > Bacillota > Clostridia > Oscillospirales > Oscillospiraceae > Faecousia. The sequence continues at coordinate 30 of JAZSLC010000200.1, forward strand.
GGGTATTCCCACCCAGAAGGGGCAGCATCCGGGCCTTAATCAGCATGGGTGAAACGCCAAACTGCTGTGCCATACGAAAGCCAAGAATCAGCATATCCGGAAGGATCACCCGCAGCACCGGCTCCGGCAGGGCGCTTTTCAGAATGGTCCCCTGAGAAAGGGCCGCCAGCAGCTCCCCGCAGAGGCCCGTGCGGATGGATGTGATTCTGCCGGACCCGTCCACCTCCATAGCCTTGTTGTAGGACCCCGGCAGAGTGATCAGGAAGTTGCCGGAAATCCCCATGGTTCTGGAAATACCGTAAACCTCGCACTCTTCTCCACTCAGGGATTCATAAATCTCGATCTTTTTTTCCAGAGAATCCGTTTCAGCCGGCAGGGTTTTCACCCCGGGGATGAAGAGAATCGGAATCCCCGACACCTCCGGATCCCGGGTCATCCGGGCCGCAGCGGCACTTTCCGGAATGCCCACCGGGGCCACCGCATGGGGAATTGGGTAGATACCCAGGTCGCTGGCCAGGATCCCCGACGAGACAATCGCCTCCACGTCCCCTTCCATCATACCGTTCCGATCCAAAAGGCTTTGGATCAGGTCCCGGAGGGTTTCCTTCAGCACTGCGGAAGATCCGGAATGAACCAGATCCCGGCTTCCGCACTGCTTTTTTACCGCGTCCAGACACCGCTCTCCGTCAAACAGGCGGCAGCGCATATTGGTAGTCCCGCAATCCACCTTGATGATCATAGCAAATCCGCTCCTTCCATAGCCGAACCGGAAACCGCACCGGGCGCAATCCGGTTGGTGGGAATATAGTCCAGTCCCAAATCGATCATTTTGTGAACGGCCTCCACCGTGTCCCCCGCCCGGAGGCACATCAGAAGCCCCGCTTCGTGTGTCATGCGCACCAGATACTCCGGGAAATCTGCCGGATCACTGTATTTCAGAGAAATCCCTGCAGGCCCCTTCCGCGCCAGCTGGAAAAACTGCGCCGGGTCGGAGAAAATGTGGTGCAGAAAGACCTTGTCCGAAACCTCCCGGGCCTTCATCAGATGTTCCAAAACCACGCTGGACAAAACGATCTGTTCCTCCGGGAAGAATCGGCAGGCTTCCTCCAGGATCCGGGGAATGTTGTTGCATTTGGATTCAATAAAGGGCAGGCTGCCGTAATCCCGGCAGATCTGCAGGTATTCCGTAAAGGTGGGCAGCCCACGTTCGCCCTCAAAGGGCACACCATCCCTGCCCCGGAAGGACAGCCGGCTCAAACAGTCCCAGGACATTTCCGCCACAGCCCCCGTTCCAAGGAAGGTCCTGTCCACGGTTGCATCGTGGCAGCAAACCAGCACCCCGTCAACAGTTTCGCGGACGTCGGTTTCAATGGCCCAGAACCCCAATTCTCCGGCCTTTCGAAATGCGGCCCGGGAATTTTCCGGAAATAGGACAGCATAGCCTCTGTGGGCAATGAGTTTCGGCTGCCGGCGGGTATTCTCTCTGTAAATCATAAGCTCCTCAATTCAGGTCGAAGGCAAAGATGTGGGCGGTGGAACTGCCGTAGTCGGTAACCATCTGCTCGCTTTGGTAGGTGGACAGAGGAATCAGGCGAATGGCCTGGGCGGTAATGTTCAGACGCTCCCGGATCAGCCGCTGATGGTTGCTGTCGGTCTCGTAAACGGTCTGCCATGCGCCCTCCACCAGCGCCTCCACCCGGAAAGACTTCAGCATACACTGAGGGAACCCGAAGGTAGTGCCGTTGTGGCTGCGGGGGAAGAACAGCACCGCAGAGGTGTGCAGGCCGTCGGGATTGCCCTCTACATATTCCCGGTTCAGGTCACTGTCCACCACCAGCCGGAAACCCCGGATGTAGGTAGGTTCCGGGAAGGTGTAGGTGATGGCCTGGTTGGTTTTTCCGAAGTAGCCGTTGTCGTTGCCCCAGATCCGCCGGTCCAAACCGTTTTGTATGGCAGAGCAATCACCGTATTCGCAGGTAAGCTGTGCGCTTTTGGTCAGAGGATTCATCTGTCTGCGGAAGCCGGGCAGGAAGCAGTCGTCTTCCAGCAGCTGGGCCTGGATCTGATCCATCAGCTTTTCACCGGCCTCCCGGGGGAGCATTCCGTTGCGGACCGCAATGGCCGCAGCGGTACCGGCAGCCTGACCCAGAACGCCTACGGTTCCGATGACCCGGCTGGTGCTGAGACCCAGATGGGTGGCGCTGATGTTCCGTCCGGCAAACATCAGATTCTGGATATTTTTGGAGTACAGGCACCGGAAAGGGATTCCGTAGGGCTCCGTGAGCCGGCGTTTCTGCAAATGGCTGCCGGGATGGCCGCCCATCCGGAAACCGCCGGGCAGATGGTCATCGATCTGCCAGCCGCCGTAAGCCACGGTGTCCCGGAACACAGGGTGCTGCTCCACATCGTTCTGGGTGAGGATGTAATCGCCCACATACCGGCGGCTTTCCCGCTTGCCGGGCAGGAACCCGATCCACTCCAGCTCCCAGTTTTCGGCCCCATGGTCCCCGTGGTTTTTGATGTGATTCCAGGCGCCGAAGGCGATTTTCAGCAGCTCATCCCGGATTTCCTCGGTATCTCCGATGGTGTCCTGCATACCTCCCAGCTCCACCCAGTAGAAGTTGGTGTTGACGGCGTAGAGGTTGTGGGGCTTATAGTTCATTTCCTCGTCGGTCAGGAAGGTATAGGCCCACGCAGGGGGCGTGTAGCTGACGGGATGATCCGTCTCCCGGGCCTGGATCAGCAGGCTCATACCCATGGTGTGGTCATCCGCCTCCGGCAAGCCGAACTCCTCTCCGAATTCCGCTTTGCTCTCCCGGCCCTTCCGGAACTCTGCCCCTGTAAGGGGCGCCAGAATGCTGTCGCCGGAGCAGTCGATAAAGATGTTCGCTTTGACTTGATGCCAGCGATAGGTGGTCAGCTGGAAGCCTTTGATCCACTGAATCCGGTCCCCATCCATCTGAGCATCACAACAGGAGCAGTTAAGCAGCAGGGTGATATTGGGCTCAAAGCGGACCTTTTCGTAAAGGATGGTGTCCCAAACGGAGAAATTCCGCTTGGGGTTGCGGTACATATTTTCCAGCAGAAGCTCCTCCATGAGGCCCGTTTCCTGCAGGTCCCGGACCCGGGTACCTGCGCCGGAGATCCACATACGGATCTCAGAGCTGGCATTGCCGCCCAGAACAGGCCGGTCGTGCATCAAAAGCACCTTCGCTCCGGTCCGGGCAGCGGAAATGGCCGCAAACATACCGCCGATGCCGCCGCCAACCACGCAAACATCCACCTCATGGTTCACCATAGTCAGTTTATCGTTCATAATAATCCTGCCTTTCTTGACAAATGTCTTTGATTGCAGTATGATTATAACATCTCAAAACAGAAGATTATCCGGTTATGTGACATTGCTTTTTCGGATTTGTGACCAGATGGGAGGGGCCTAATGAAGGAATATCTGCAGGAGCATCTGCGCTGCCACTACCTTCCCGGCGTTCTCTCCCTTGGTGGTCTGCGGCGGTTCCGCCACAAAAGCGGATGGGACGACTGGTACCTGGGAGACTTTCTGGTTTTCTCCCACAGAACCACGGACTACACGGCGGACTCCTTCCCGGAAGGGCTCCACAGTCATGATTTTTATGAAATGGACATCTATCTGGCCGGCCGGATTTCCTATGTATCCAATGACATTGAGCTGTTCCCCAGCCCAAACGACATTGTTCTCTTCCCGCCCCGATGCCCCCACACAGCCAGGCTTCTGAGAAGCAGCTGTTATGAACGCTATGTCCTCTACTTTTCCCGGCAGGTTTTTGCCCAGCTGCCTGTGCCGGAGCTGTATGCCCGGAGCGATGCGGGGCTCCAGGCCATGGAAGACCCCCGCCTCAGTGAATTGCACAGCCTGCTGACGAAGATCCAGGTCACCTTGGAGGAGGGTCAGGCGGATGCGGCCATTGTTTTCTACGGCTACGTGCTGCAGCTTCTGCACCTGATCGCCACCGGCTCCCGGCACAACAGTGACAGCATTCACCACATTCCGTCCCTGGTCCAAAGCATCCGGTCTTATGTGGATAAAAACTGCGGGCAAATCACCTCTGTCACCCAGATTGCCGCATATCATTACTACAGCCGGGAATACGTATCCAGGCTGTTCAAAAAGTACTATAACATTCCCCTGTCCAGGTATTTGACAGACCGGAAGCTGGACCTGGCCTGCAGCCTGCTGGAGCAAGGAAAAAGCATTTCCTTCGCTTTTGACAGCTGCGGCTTTCACAGCATGTCCGCCTTCCTCCAGGCCTTCCGCCAGCGCACCGGCCTGACGCCCTCTCAGTACCGAAGTAAGCTTTCCAAAAACAGCACACAAAAAAAGGAGAATTACCATGACTGAACAGAATTCCCAGCGGCGGGTACTGATCGCCGCCCACCGGGGAACCGCCGGGGGCAACATTCCCTGCAACACCCTGGTTTCCTACGAACTGGCCCTCCATGACGGAGCGGACATTATCGAGCTGGACGTGGCAAAAAGCCTGGACGGAGCCCTCTTTTGCTTCCATCCGGGAATGGAGCACGTAATGTACCACGACCCCACCCCTATTGCCCAGCTCACTGCAGCCGAAGCGGCCCGGCGGTACCTGCGCAACCAGGACCTGGAAGAGACGGTTTACACCGCCCCCTATCTGGACGAAGCCTTTGAAAGCCTTAAAAACCGCTGCCTGATCGCGGTGGATAAGTTCTGGATGGCCATGCCGGAAATCAGCAGCTGCATTCGCCGCCACGGCCTGCAGGAGCAGGTTCTCTGCAAAATCCCCGACAAGCAGGAACATTATGTAAACTGCGCAGAATTGGCCCCGGATCTGCCGGTACTTCCGGTGATCCGAACCGAGGACCGCTCTACAACTGCCCCCTACGCCCAGGGCGTTCGGATCGCCGGTGTGGAGGTCCTCTTCGACCGGGAGGATGCTCCGGTGGCTTCCGACGAATACATCGAAGACCTCCACCGCCAGGGCAAGCTGCTCTGGGTCAACCCCATCGTCTACAAAAAGACCGCCGTGCTAACCGCAGGACACACCGACGATGTGGCCGTGGCCGGCGACCGGGATTCCGGCTGGGGTTGGCTGATTGAGAAGGGTTTTGACATTCTGCAAACGGATTTCACCGCCCAACTGCGCCGCTACCTCCGGGAGCGTGGATAAGCCGCCGCGCAAGCCTCCCTTTGACCCTGGGCCCCACAAAATGAGCCGCTGACCAACAGGCCAGCGGCCCCAATCGAAAAAAGCAGTCCGAAGAGCTCAAAAAACCTCTCCGGGCTGCTTTTCCTTGTCCATTCCGTACCCAAACCTCAAATTGCACCACTGCCATTCCGGGCGCACCCAGAAACTTTTCCAGCTGCGCCCTATTGAAATAATGGGGGACGAAGCATTTAAGAGCCGCCCCATGGGCGGCAAGTCAAAGGAGCATTTTATACCACATTTCCACGATCGGTTTCCGAGGCTGCCATCATGTCCGGCTACAATGACCTGGCCCACTTCAGCCGCGAATTCAAGAACATCTTCTGTCTTTTGTAGAACGGAACGACAATTTCGCTTACATTTTTGATTGTTACGATCACTGTTATGTTCATATTGTGTCCGTCTTTATCTTTAGAACCGCTCTATATTGACAATATTTGATTGGTTCACTATGATGATAATATAAGGTAACTGTAACTCAATGCGAAATGATCAAATGCCTGAAGCAAAAACCGGACCGGCTCAAGCGAGAGTCGTTATGAACGCACAAGTGTAATTTGTCAGCAGTAAAGGTTTGCTTGCAAATCCTTGGGAGGTATAGTAATGAGCAGATATCATGTAGAAAAAAACTATGATGTGGTGGTAGTCGGCGGTGGATTGGCTGGTGTATGTGCTGCCATTGCATCCGCCAGAGGCGGTGCAAGAACCGCCATTGTGCAGAACCGGTCCATGTTCGGAGGCAATGCCAGCTCCGAAATCCGTATGCACATTGTCGGAGCGAATGCCCACGGTGCCAAAAAGAATCTGGGAGAAACCGGTATTTTGCTGGAGATCCTCCTGGAAAACAAGCACCGCAATCCCTATGCCTCCTTCCCTGTTTTCGATTCTGTGATCTGGGAAAAGGTACATTTTCAGGAAAACCTGGATTCCTATCTGAATACCAATATGGACGATGTTACCATGGAGGGAGACCGGGTACAAAGTATCATCTGCCATCAAAGCACCACCGAAACGGAGTATGTGTTTTCGGCTGATATTTTTGTGGATGCCACCGGTCACGGCACTTTGAGCATGCTGGCCGGCGCAGACGGTCGCATGGGAAGCGAAAGCAAATACGAATTCAGCGAACCCAATGCGCCGGAAGAGCCCAATACCGATACCATGGGTAACACAGTACTGTTCTCGGCAATTGACCGGGGCGAACCGGTGAAGTTCATAAAACCGAAGTGGGCTTACACCTTCAGCGAAGATGACCTGAGATACCGGGAACACGGCAACAGCGTGGGTGCCCATGCAGACGGCGGCGCTCTGGTATCACTGGAGGAAGGGGACGGAAAACTGCCCCATTTTTCCAATGTGGATTCCGGCTACTGGTGGATCGAACTGGGCGGTCAGTATGACGATATCATCCGCAATGGTGAAACCATCCGGGATGAACTGCTGAAGTGTGTATACGGCGTGTGGGATCATCTGAAAAATGTGGGAGACCACGGAGTCGAAAACCTCGATCTTGATTGGGTCGGTATTGTTCCGGGGTATCGGGAAAGCCGCAGAATTGAAGGCGACTATTTGCTGACGGAGAATGATATCCGTGCAAACCGCATTTTTCCCGACGCGGTTGCCTACGGTGGATGGCAGATGGATGAGCATGTACGGGGCGGTATCATGGACTTTGACAAACTACCCTCCCGTATTCTGAATTTTGACGGCTGTTATACCATTCCGTACCGCTGTTTCTATACCGGAAAAGTTGCCAATGTGATGCTGGCCGGTCGTGACATCAGCACCACCAAAATGGCCTTCGGATCCACCCGCGTCATGGGCACCTGCGCCGTGGGCGGACAGGCCGCCGGTACGGCTGCAGCCCTTGCGGTAAAGTATGGCTGCACCCCCAGGGCCGTGGGGGAACACATCGACGAATTACAGCAGCGGCTGCTGCGGGATGATTGCTACATTCCGGGCTTTGAAAACCATGATCCCATGGACCTGGCAAGAACAGCTGTCGTGACCGCTTCCGGGCACACGGGCGAGAATCACCCCCATAAGGTCATCGACGGCATTTCCCGCCCTGTTGGCAATGACGAGCACTGCTGGGAGGCACAGCTTAGTCCGGAGGGCGCATCCATCATGCTGGATTTCGGGAAGTCGGTCTCCCTGTCTGAGATTCAGTTGACCTTCGATTCCAACCTGACGAAAGAGATCATGCCCTCCATGACAAGAAATGTGCGTAACCGGCAGGTAAAGGGGATGCCCCACGAACTGGTAAAAGATTATGAGATTCGTCTTTATCAGGATGGCGTGGAAGTATGGAGTCAGCGTATCTCCGACAACTACCAGCGGCTGAACCGCGTTCGCCCCTCTGCAAATACGGCGTGCGACCGCATTCAGATTACGGTATACAGCACCCACGGCATTGACCGGGCCAGAATATACGAAATCAGAGCATACGAATAACCGAGCAAAAATGGATACGAGGGTTGGATCTATGAAAATCAAGTATTACGGCACCGGGGACGGATATGGCATTCCCGAACCCTTTTGTTCCTGCCGTTTATGCCAATACGCCAGGGAGCATCGCGGCAAAGACCTGCGCACACGCTCTTTGGCCGTTGTAGACGATATTATGGTGGACTGCTCCAAGGATCTTCTGGCCCATACGTTGTTTTATGGGTTGGACATCCGGCAGTATCGGAATATTCTGATTACCCACGCCCATTCGGATCATTATGTGGGTGGAGAAATGAATGCCCGGTATCAGGATGACGGACAGTGGCATGTGTATCTGCCGGCCGAAACTGCCCAAAAGGAAATTGCCAGAATGGAGAGAATGCAGCGCAGCAACACGAAAAACCCGCCCAACAGATTCCCTGTGGTCCACGCAATGAAGCTTTTCGTACCCACCATGATGGGAGACTACAAAGTAACCGCCCTGCCATCCAACCATTCAGAGTCCAGCGAAACCGTACTCTATATCATTGAGCACAATGGCAAATCTGTTTTCTGGATCCACGATTCCGGGTTATTATTGGAAGAAACTGTTGATTATTTGCGCACACTGGACATTTGCTTTGATGCTGTTTCCATGGATTGCACCCTGAAACGCGGCTCTTTCTTCACCCCCCTCCATATGGACATTCTGCAGTGCAAGGAAACAAAGGATTTGCTGGCACAAATGGGCCGGATCAACGGAAATACGCTCTGCATTCTCAGCCATATCGGCCACTTGATCGAAACGACCCACGATGAACTTTCCGCAGAAGCGAAAGAATTTGGCTTTATTGTGGCTTACGACACAATGGAAACCGAAATCTGAATAGCCCTATCTGCTGAATAAAGGAGACAACCATGGCGAAAAGGACAAAGGAAAAAAGAGCATCTTATGATGTTGTGGTGATAGGCGGTGGTCTGTCCGGAATGTGCGCGGCCATTGCATCTGCCCGCCACGGTGTCAGAACGGCGCTCATCCATGCCCGTCATGTGCTGGGTGGAAACGCCTCCAGCGAAATCAGAATGCACATCTGCGGCGCCTCTGAGAATATGGCGAAGCCCGATCTGGAGGAAAGCGGCATTCTCTATGAGCTCATGCTGGCAAATAAGTGCCAAAACGATTCCTTTTCCTACTCCACTTGGGACATGGTACTGTTCTCCGCTGTGAAAAAGCAGCCAAATCTGACCACCTACCTCAACACAACCATGGAGGACTGTGTGGTGGAAGACGATTGCATCCGGCAGATCACTGCCTACCAGCAAACCACGGAAACCCGTCTGTTTATCGACGGAAGAATCTTTATTGATTGTACCGGCAATGGCACCCTGGGCTATATTGCCGGGGCAGAATATCGCACCGGCAGTGAAGGAAAAGCGGAGTTCCATGAGCCCCATGCCCCGGACCAGCCGAATAACGATCGTATGGGCAACACCCTGCTGTTCAAAGCCGTGGACAGAGGCCACTCCGTCAGATTCCAGCGTCCTGATTTTGCCCGGATCTTCACCGAGGAAGAACTGAAGTACCGCACCCATTCCGCAGTGCATGGGACCAAGGTAAAGGCAGGCGTGGACGATGCATATCTTCGATTGACTTCTTTCAGCACTTCTGCCGTAGATTACGGTTACTGGTGGATCGAGCTTTCAGGAGAAAAGGAAGACATTATTGACGAGTTCGAAGAGATTCGCGATGATCTGGTATCCTGTATTTACGGCATCTGGGATCACCTGAAAAACGGCGGTGACCACGGGGCCGAAAACTACGATCTGGAATGGGTGGGCATGATGCCCGGTATGCGCGAAAGCAGACGATTGGTGGGCGATTATATCCTGAACGAAAACGACATCCTGTCCAATCGTCAATTTGAGGACGCTGTAGCTTACGGCGGCTGGGCCATGGATATCCACACAGCGAAGGGTCTTTATGATTTTGAGAAACTTCCGTCCACGATTGTAAGTTTCGACGGGGCCTATACCATTCCCTACCGTTGCTACTATTCAAAAAATATCCGCAATCTGATGATGGCAGGAAGAAACATCAGTACATCCAAAATGGCCTTCGGTTCTACCCGCGTCATGGGCACCTGCGCCATCGGTGGTCAGGCAGTGGGAACTGCAGCCGCCATGTGCATCCAATACAACTGTATGCCTAAAGGAATCCTTTCCCATATGGAAGAACTCCAGCAGGCGCTTTTGAAAGATGACTGCTATATTCCCGGCCTCCGGAATATGGACGAGAAGGATCTGGCACGAACAGCAGTGGTTACTGCAAGCTCCGCCAGAGAAGGCTTCTGCCCGGAGCAGGTAATTAACGGCATCAGCCGGGGAGAAGGACCGGCACGTAATCTCTGGATCTCCGACGGTAAGCATTCACAGGAGGACCCGTGGCTTTCCTTTGAACTAAAGGAAAAATCAACGGTATCCCAAGTTCGCCTGACTTTTGATTCAAACTTTCATTCCCCAATTAAGATCACGTTATCTGCCAAGCGGCAAAAACAGCAGCGCATCGGCATTCCTGTTGAGCTTGTAAAAAACTATACGGTTACACTGTGGAACGGTGGCGAGAAAGCTGCCGAAAAGACCGTCTCAGACAATATCCAGCGGGCAAACGCAGTGGACTTTAGCCCCACACTCTGCGACAGGGTAACAGTAACCGTACATGACACCAACGGAGCCGAAGACGTTCATATTTTTGAAGTGAGAATCTATCCTTAAGAAAAATGAGTTTGCATCTATGTAATGTCATAGATTCCCACTTTCACTCTTCCGGACATTCCGGTAATACTTCTCAGAAAAAGGTGCTGCCTCTCATGATTTGTAAGAATCATAAGAGGCAGCACCTTTTTCTTGCATACACAGCCGAAAAAAACAGATTTCAGGGAGTCAACACGATATACCGTTACGCGTCAATTTCACCCGGAAAATGAGCCTGTTATACGCGGAACATCTCCCGATATTTTGCTTTTGCGCCTTCGGGGTTCACAGTTGCCAGTTCCTCGTAGCCGATGAGGGTGTAGGTGGCATCGATCAGGTGGTGGAACTTGGGATCGTCCAGAGCCTTGCAGCGGAAGGACTGGCGGGGAGAATTGATGTCCTCACCGCTGATCTGGAAGAAGCCGTGGTCCCGGCATAGCTTCGTCAGCCGCTCCAGCTGCTCCGGCGTGTTCCGGGTGGGCATATAAGTAATGGCGTCAAAGCCCAGCTCCTTGATCACCTGAACCAGGGTGTCCAGATAATCATCCTCAAACTTCTGAGCCTTCTTGTCGCCGGTTACGGAATTGCCCACGTCACCCAAATAAGCATAGGCTGCCACACCGCCGTAGCGATGGACCATGGCCACAAAATCGGTCACCTTGGGGCACTCGTCGGTGGCATCAATGTAGAATTTCTCCACCATGTTGCTCTTCAGGGCCCCCAGAATGTCATAGGCGTAATACTCCGGCGTTTCCCGGCCGGCGGCGATCTGGGCATAGACCTTCGAAGAGATGGCGAGGCCCATTTCCTCTGTCAGGAAGGCCAGCAGCTTTTCCGGCGTGTCGTAGCGGTCCATGATCTTTTTCGTCAGGGCAAAGAGGATATGTCGCTCGGTGACGGAGCCACCCTTACTGTAATTGGAGAGGGGCAGCACATCCCGGTCAAAGTCCAGGGACAGGCCGTAGGGGGCCATCAACCCCGTAATGTTGCGGCACATTTTTCGGTTCCGCTCATTCCGGCGCTCCCGGTAGGGGGCGAAAAAGGCATCCACGGCTTCGATGTTCTGCCGGGGAATTCCGTGCATGGTTACGTATGCAATGCTTTTCTGGTCCGGATTGTTGATCCGCAGGCCCTTCAGCGCAGTACCGGACATATCCACCCGGCACTCCACGCCGCAGGTCACCGGCATGCCGATGGCGGCTGCCGCTTCCAGGAACTCTCCGGCGCCGGCAACAGAATCGTGATCCATAATGCCGGCTGTTTTCAGGCCGTTTTTCCAGGCCATATACACCGCATCCGTGGGGCTGTAAGGAGAAAAGGAATAGGTGGTATGGATGTGGTTATTCACATAGACCGTATCTTCCGGAGCAGGAAGCAGTCCTGCCTCTACCTGGGCCTTCACCGCCCGAAGTTCGTCAATGGTCATAGTACCCCTCCTCAGTTCAGCATTTCCTGGCCACCGGTGACAGGCACTGCCTGACCGGTTTCGTAGGTCTGCTCCACAATGTAGAAAATGGCACGGGCTACGTCCGTGGGAAGGCAGCCCCGGTTCATGGGCACCTTGGATTCATAGAAGCGCCGCACATCCTCCACGGTCTTGGCCCCGGGGACCTTCCCTGCGTTCAGGTACTGCACAAAGAGGCCCTTCTCGGGATCGGACCACAGAGGCCCATCCAGGAAGTTACCGGGACAAATGGCGTTGACCTTGATATTATAGGGAGCCAGCTCCAGGGCAAAGGATTGGGTCAACCCGATCCCGCCGAATTTGGAACCGGCATAGGCAAAGTTCTTATTGGAGCCTGCCAGCCCGGACTTGGAGTTGATGGAGATGATGTCCATCATGTAGGCCGGTGCATACCGGTGCTGAAGCTTCATCACAGCAGAGGCATACTTGGCGCACAGGAAATAACCGGTATAGTTCACCGCTGTTACCAGATCAAAGGTCTGCTTGGTCATGTCCTCCAGGGAGCCGGCCTTGGCAATGCCGGCGTTACTGACAAACAGATCAATACCGCCAAAGTGGGCGGTGATTTCCTCCACCATGGCCTTGACGGAGCCTTCGTCCGATACATTGGCATAGACCGCAAAGCCGTTATCCCCGTACTGGGCGGCAGCAGCCTGAGCCCCAGCCAAATTCATATCCACCACGGCAATATAGGCGCCTTCGGCATACATGGCATCCGCAATGCCCTTACCGAAGCCCTGGGCACCACCGGTAACCACGGCCACCTTGTTTGCCAGCCGTTTGGCGCTGCCGCCGGAGAGACTCACTTTGGAGCGGTAGCTCTCCACTTCCCAGTTGACAATGAAATCAATGAGGAAATCCGGCATGGGGGATACACCGCCGAAGCTTTCCGCATAGGCCACCACTTTGATGGCATCCAGCATCACACTCTGGGCGGTGAGGGCCTCCTTCATGGTCATGCCACAGGAGAACATACCCAGACCCTCCACAAAGACGATCTTGGGCTTGTAGCCGTTTTCTGCAACAAAGGCATCAAAAGCTTCCTTGATGCCGTCCCCGTCTGCGTTGCCGCTCAGACTCAATTGCTTTGCCTTGGCGTAGACGATATGGTCGGGAGAAAGGCTCTTGGTGCAGGGGTCATAGCCCAGCACCTCGGGACAAACCGTGAACTTCACGGTAGCCGGCTGATTCTCGCCGTAGAGCATACGAAGCACCGGGCTGATGGCCGCAATTCGCTCCGGATCATAGCTTTGAGTCTCCATGGCAGGCTGCCGCTTCACGGCCTTTTCCAGGGTTTCCATCACGGCTTCTGCCAGCGCATCCACCTCATCGGTGGTATTGCCGGCGAAGAAAATGCCGTGGTTTTGGAGGAACAGCAGCCGGCAGTCTTTGCCAGTTTGTGCCTGATAGGCATCCATTTCCTTTTTGCACTCCAGCGCCAGGATATATCCGGGCTTGCAGGCATCCACCCACACCGCATCCGGCAGCAACCGCTCCATGGCCTTCCGGCCTTCCTTAGCGCAGGTCAAACCGTTTACCAGGGCAGGATGCACATGAAGCACAAAGCACTGGGGGAACAGATCGTGCAGCAGTGTTTCCACAGAGGGACGGCGGGTTTCTCCTTTCACTCTGGCATTCATCATATCCTGCAGCACCGCCGCCTCACGGGCAGCTTCCTGTTCCGGATAGACCGCTGTCCACATCTTTGCCAGTTCGCAGCGCTCCAGCACCACGAAATCCTCCGGCCGGATGGTGGCCAGGGCCGTACCGGAGCCCTTCACCCACAGGGTATCTGCAGACTTGAAAGAGGTGTTGCCGCCGCCGGCCAGCACATAGGCCGGGTTGGCACCGTATTTGTTGGACATGGCCGCCAGCGCGGCCAGCTGATTCTTGAACATAGCTTGTCCTCCTTAGATATCCCTGGCGTTTGCCAGCACATACTGCTCGGCTTCCAGACTCCAAAGCTGCTTATGACGGGCGCAAATCTCTGCAAGATCTGCGTAGAAGGGATCGGTTTTTGCCAGTTCCGGCAGCTCCTTGATGGCAAACAGGGGCATTTCCTTGTGGGTGTAGATCAGCTTCTTGCCGCCGGGGATCTTGTCTAGATGCAATATGGTATCTGCTGCCACGTTCATGCCGCCGATGTGGGTAATCATGGAAGCGGGATTGATCTGTCCCTTTTCCATCATGGTCAGGGCTTCCCGCATATCGTCGGTGTTGCCGCCGGAGGTGCCCACCACATGGGTGGAGGCGTAGTGGACGTTGTAGAAATTGAAGGGTGCAGAGAATTTGGGGTCCGTGGGACCGGCAAAGAAGTTCAGGCAGCCGTCCCGGCCCAGGATCCGGTCGCTGAGCTCCACCAGATGCTGGGCAGGGGCCATGCAGAAAACGTCATCATAGCCAGTACCCTCTGTGAGTTCCAAAAGGTATGCTGCGGCATCAGGCTGTTCTTTGGTATTCACATAGATCAGTTTTACGCCATGGGCGGCGGCATATTCTTCCGGGAAGATGCTTCTTGAGCGCTGGATC
>JAZSLC010000123.1:0-8383 GCA_045535175.1 Faecousia sp.
GAGTATGTGGGTGGCCGGGAGGACATATGGTACGCCACCAACATTGAAATCTACGACTATGTGACGGCCTACAACCAGCTGATCTTCAGCATGGACCAGAGCCTGGTCCATAACCCCACCGCCACGGAGCTGTACCTGAATACAAAGGGCAAAACCTACTGCGTCAAGCCCGGCGAAACACTTAAATTGGTATAATGCAATACGCCCCGGTGGGAAGAGAGCATCTTCCCACCGGGGCGCTTATTCTTCGTCGCCTTCGTCGAAGGCGTAATCATTTAATTCGTCAAAGTCAAGAAACTCAGCAAGGGTCATATTGAACGCAAGGGCGATTTTGTGCAGGGTCTTAACTCTGGGATTCTTGGTAAGACCCCGGACGATGTTATCCAGAGTAGATTGTTTTACATCACTCATTGTGGCAAGTTTGTTGATTGCAATACGCCGTTCTTTGCATAACTTACGTATGCGCCGGACATAGATATCAGAATACTCCATAATCGTTCCCTCGCTGTTATCGTTACCCATTTGCGGGTTATTATGATGATAACAGTGAAAAAGGACGCGATTACCCGAATACGGGTTGACTTTGAAAATAAGAACTCGTACAATTGGAATATAACCCGGATACGGGTAAAATGGGAGGGTTCTTATGTCGGTGTGTACGTTTTTCGGTCACAGGGAGTGCTATGGGTTGGATGGGGCTGTGCTCCGGAGTGCCATGGAGGAGTTGATTCAGAAAGGGGTGGATGATTTCTTGGTGGGAAATCAGGGACAATTCGACAGAATGGTATACGGATGTCTGAAATCTCTTCAGATACAGTATCCCCATATTCGGTACAGTGTGGTTCTTGCGTATCTGTCTGCGGAAAAGAAACCATTTGAGGATTATTTTGATACAGTGTTTCCCTGTGGAATGGAGCAGGTACATCCAAAATATGCTGTTGAACGACGAAACAGGTGGATGATTACGAGGTCACAATACTGTTTGTGCTACATCAATCATACCTGGGGTGGTGCCTATAAGTTTGCCCGGATGGCATCCAGACGAGGCCTGTCGGTGATAAATCTTGGAAGTACCGAGTTCATAATTGATCATTCGTAATGAGGAACAGCAATCACCTCATACCCAGGACGCAGAGGAATGGGTGGAAGAAATCATGGATCTGATGAAAGAAAGTGAAGAATAAAGAGAACGCCCGGAGGTCTTCCGGGCGTTTGCGATATATAGGGTCAATCTGCAGTGTCCCCCAGGATGATGCCTACCAGCTCATCCAGCTCCCCGGAGGGAGTGGTGGGCTTGGGTCTGGGGTTGTACAGACGGGGGATGGTGTATTCGCCCCGGGGACGGGGGTTGGGTACCTCGCTTTGGGCTACCTGGTGGTAGCGCTGGGACACCTGCACGTACAGGGGGTCCTGAAGAATGTTGTACCGCTCCGCCAAGACGGGGGGCAGACCTCTGCGGAAGATGGCGAACTTGCCGATGGGCAGGTTCAGGCAATCGTCCAGGGGACGGTTCAGTCGCTGGCTCACGCTGCGGGCGGTGGCCAGATCCATGGAACCCGTGAAGATGTAGGTGTCGCAGTTGTTCAGGATGGTGGTGGCGCCGGCGCAGCCGTAGAGGCTCTCCAGCTGGGACTCGGACTGGCACAGGATGCTTACCGACAGGTCCGCCTCCCGGATGATGGAGATATACTGGGGGAAATCGGGGATGGGAGCGCCGGTGGCGAAGTCGTCACAGGCAATGTGCATGGGGATGGGCAGGCGGCCGTAGGGGCAGCTCTGGGCATAGTCGAAGAGTTCCTTCAGCGCCGTGGCGTAGAACTGGCTGATGAAGAAGTTCAGGGAGGGATTCACGGGAGAGGTCACCAGGAAGAGCACCGTCTTTTCCTGGGCCTGCCGGACGAAGTCCAGCTTGGTGGGCAGCTTCATCATGCCCAGCAGGTCGGGGTCGAAGAGGGAGCCCAGGGTCACGTTCAGGGCGCTGATGACGCAGGCGGCGGTGCGGCCGGGCAGATTGTGGAAGCTCTGCCAGTTCATCCAGGCAAAGTTGCCGGGGGCACGGCTGTTCAGCCGCAGGAATCGGGTGTCCAGGCTGGTGGTGATGTTGTTGGAGTTGTAGTTGATGTTCATATCGCGGTACAGCTCCACCACATCTGCCAGGGAGGGCTCGGGATTCATCATCATCACGTAGGCCATCAGGGCAGACAGCAGGCTGATGGCGGCCTCGTCCCAGTAGGGATCGGCCTTGGAACCCTTCTTCTCGGGGTTTGCCATGACGATGGACCTTGCCATGAAGGAGATGTCGTCGAAGTTGCGGACATAGTGGAGGGGGTCGTAGGCCATGGTGGAGTTGTCGGGGTTCGTAAAGTCCACCACGTCCACCCGGTAGCCCCGCTCCTTCAGCAGGGGGGCGTACATCCGGATGATCCGGGGCTTGGTGACCGTAACAATCAGGTTACGCTCCATGGTATTCAGCAGCAGGGGCTCGGTGATGGACATGGTCTTGCCGCTGCCGCTGCCACCTACGATGGCCTGGTTGTTGTTGCGGCCGGTGGTGCCGCTGTCGGAAGTGGTGGTGATGCCTCTTGCCAGAACAATCTTGTCAAAACCCATATATAGTACCTCCTCTTTCTGCAGCTTTGTCATCCCCCCCGGATGGGGGATCAAAGGCTGCCGGTCAAAGCATCTGCACCGACGATCCGGTCTGCCAGACCGAAGTCGATGCTCTCCTGTGCGGTGAAGTAGTGGTCGTAGCTGCTGGCCTTCTCGATTTCCTGGGGGGTCTTGCCGGTGAGCTCCGAGAGGATGCCGTTCAGCATATCCCGGACGCTGATCAGCTCCTCGGACACCGCCCGGAAGGAGGTGACGTTGCCGCCGATCCCCCGGTCGATGAGGGGCTCATGGAGCATCAGCTTGCTGTGAGGCAGCATGAAGCGTCCCTGGGTGCCTGCGGCGAACAGCACCGCGGCCATGGAGTAGGCGGTGCCCATGCACCAGGTGCGGATGGGGACCTGGGTGGTGCGCATCAGGTCGTAAATCATCAGGCCGGCCTGAATCTCGCCGCCGCTGCTGCTGATGAAGATGTCGATGGGCTCCGTGGGGTCTTCATCCTGGAGCAGCAGGAACCGGTCCAGGAAGGCGCAGGCCGATTCCATATCGATCCTGCCCCGCAGGTAAATGCGGCGCTTACTGAGGTGTCGGGTTTCCATGGGGACCAGGGTGATGCCGCCGGATGTACGGACTTCAGTATACATACGAGCCTCCTTTTCTGTGGGCGCAAAAAGATTCAATCGAAATTGGGCCGATTGAATCTTCTTGCTGGGGTTGTGAACTTGTATGAGATATTATGTCATGAAATCAGGGGGCGTTTTTCCTGTTCCGGAGCTTCCTGAGCTCTCAGGAACAGGGAGGTGAGGCCGATCAGCAGATGCTGGGCAGCCAGGAAGGGGCCGGGGCCGTAAAAGGAAGCGGGGAATGCCACAGCCATGACTACGCCGCACAGAATCTGAACGGCGCTGCAAATGGGGGCAGCCACCCTGGCTGCGGGGGTTTCTGCGGCCAGTACCAGGGCTATGGTGGCGGCCAGACCTGCAATCATCAGCAGAAAGGGCAGCACGTGATGTTCCCGGGTCAAGGTCATGCACATGACCAGGTACATAATGGCCTGGAAAACGGTGAGTATCATAAAAGCCTCCTTGTCAGTTTACGTCGGTGACTCTGTAGCCCCGCCTCTGGAAGAATTCCTCCAGGGAGCAGTTGATCTTCAGCAGCCCCTGGACTTTGTCTCCCCGCTGGGAGAGGGTGGAGTCGGTGGTCAGGTCGATGAAGTAGAGGGTGTCGCCTTCGCAGAAGATGTTGAAGGCGTGGCGGTCGCCGTTGGGCAGCTCCACGGAGTAGACGTAGCTGCGGATGTCGGTACGGCCCTGCTGCTCCGCCCACACCAGGACGGCGCATTTGCAGAAGCAGGCAAACTGGAAGCAAACCCCTTCGTAAGGCTTTTCGAAGAGGAATTCGTCCACATCGAAGTACTGGACGATGAATCGCTCTAGTTTGGTGTAGCGGAAGTTTTCGCAGGCGAACCGGTCCACGGCCCAGAGCAGATTAATCAGGGACTTGCTGCCGGAGAAGGTGTCCCGAAACCAGGTATAGGAGCGGTCTGTCAGGGGCGTGACGGAGCTGTAGCCGCCGCTCTGTTTTTGGGTGAGGGTGGTTTGTATGGAAAGAAAGGAACACAATAGGATGGCGCAGCACAGCAGCGCCAGGGCCACACGGCGTGTACGGGTCATGCAGACACTCCTTTTCATATTTCGCGGGGTGGATATTTAAGTATACACCGATCCCCGGGGGGCGTTTTTCCCGTTCCGGCCGGGTCGGCATGGCCGACAGCAAATTCGTGCATAGGTAGGTGAGTGTCGTTACGAGTTCACTTCGCTCGGTTCGTTACGTGGCCGTACCGTGCGCCGGGTGGTCTATAAACCCTCACCACCTTCGCCGCTCGGTTCGCTCCGTACTTCGCCGTAGGGGCGGATGACTACATCCGCCCGAAACGTCCCCGGTTTTATATCCTTTCCTGTCATGCCCGCGGGGACACCTCAGGAGAGGTGTCCCTACGAGAAACCTGCCACGCTTCTCCTGTAATACCGCCGAATCTAAAACCCATTACGCAGAAGATACTTCGGCTCCGCTGCGCTGCGCTCAGGATGATGCAGGTACTTAAAAGTCGAGCGGCGAAGGCACGTATCGACACCCATCCAACCTGGGTACGCATTTGCTGCCCGCCATGCGGGCCTCAGGATGACGCGGGGGTGTGGATGATGAGGGGAGCAAAATAAAAACAGGAGCCGGGGTGGCTCCTGTTTCGGAATCGTGTATTGGGATCATGTATTGGCTTTGATGGCATCTTCGATGCGGCTTTGGACCATTGCAGCCAGGTCTGCGGCCTTCATGCCGGCGAATTCCTGGGGCATGATGGGTTCCAGATAGTGAAGCTGCACCTTCAGGGGCTTGCTGCCCTTCTGGTCCAGGACCTTGAAGCAGTCGATAAAGGCGATGGGCACCACGGGGCACTTGGCCTTGATGGCGCAGCGGAAGCTGCCGGCGTGGAAGGGCCGCATGGTGTTGCCGGTTTTGCTGCGGGTGCCCTCCGGGAAGATGATGTAGGCCCGGCCCTGCTTTACCTCTTCGGTAACCGCCTGGATCACCGTCAGGGACTGGCGCACGTCCTCCCGGTCCATGGGGAAGGACTTGGTGCAGGCGATGATCTGCTTCAGCAGGGGGACGTTTTTCAGCTCCTTTTTCAGCACCGCGGCGATGGGCCGCTTGCAGGTGGCCGCCAGGGCCACAATGTCAAACATACCCTGGTGGTTGCCGTAGAACATGAAGCCCCCCTCCTGGGGGATATGTTCCAGACCCGTCACCACCAGCTCCACATTGCCGGCGTCGATGGCGTGGTTGAAGATTTTGCTGATATGGGCATACTTTTCTGCCTCGGGGTAACGGTCGGTGTGCTTGGCGTAGTGACACAGCTTGCCGTAAAGGCCGGGAAGCCGGTGGAGATTGCGAAGGAGCATCAGTGCAAGACGGTTCATAGGTACCTCACATACAGGACATAGGTTTACATAATACAGAACAGGCGGTTACAGCTCATAGATTTTCAGGATTTCGGTGGGACCTTCCAGGAAGAGGTCCCGGATGGCGCCCTCCCGGGCGTTGACGGTCAGGTGCAGGGTGCCGCCCTTGCAGCGGGCGGTGAGCTTGCCCCCGGGCAGCTGCCCTTTCGCCCAAAGCACCGAAGCGATGGAGCCGCAGCCGGTGCCGCAGGCCAGAGTGTAGTCCTCCACGCCCCGCTCATAGGTCAGCACCAGCACTTCTCCTTCCCCGGTGTGGGTGTAGAAGTTGATGTTGGCCCCCTTGGGGAAGGCGGGATCGTAGCGCAGGGCCTTGGCCTGGGGCCGCATGGCCTCCGCATCCTCCCACCGCAGGCCGGGCCATTCCAGCACCCCATGGGGCACACCGGGGGTGCCCAGCTCCACATAGGCGGCGTTTTCCTTCCGGTTCAGGTCCAGAATGCCGGGATTATTCAGCTTCACCCGGTACATGGTTTCACTGAGCCGCCAGCCCGGCACGGGACCGGCGTCGGTGAGTATGGTCATGGTCTCCCCGGCGATGCGGTTTTCCCAGGCAAAGCGGCAGATGCACCGGCTGCCGTTGCCGCACATCTCGCCCCGGGAGCCGTCGGAATTGTAAAAGTGCAGCCGGAAATCGGCCCCTTCGGCGTTGTCCACTGCCATGAAGCCGTCGGCACCGGTGAGGGCGCACAGCTCCAGGGCCATTTTGGAGAAGTCATATTCCTTGCCCCGGGCATCCACAACCATAAAGTCGTTGCCCGCGCCGCTCATGTGCCAGACTTGCATGAAGATTCCTCCAGAAGATGGTTCATATTGTAAAGACCGGCGGCCTTGCCGCAGATAAACCGGGCTGCATCCACGCCGCCCTCCGCCAGCATCTGGCGGGTCACCGCCTCGTGGCGCAGGGTCAGGCTCTGGGAGCCGGTGTGAATGTGGATTTCATGGACACCCACGGTGCTGCCCAGCCGCAAAGAGGAGATGCCGATTTCCTCAGAGGTGCGCTTTCCCTCCCCGGCCCGGCCGCAATGGGCGGTTGCCTGGGGACGGACGGCCTTCACCGCCTCAAAGAGCATCAGGGCGGTGCCGCTGGGGGCATCCACCTTCCGGTTGTGGTGGATTTCCACGATTTCAATATCCGCATCCGGGAAGAAGGAAGCGGCTTCCCGGGCCAGGCGGCAAAGGACCGCGATGCCCAGGCTCATATTGCCGGACCAAAAGACGGGAATCTCTTCCGATACGGCCCGGATCAGGTCCTTTTCAGCCTCCGTAAAGCCGGTGGTGCCGATGACGGCGGCGCAGCCCAGGCTTTTGGCGGCGCAGAGCACATCCGCCACGGCGCTGTGGTGGGAGAAGTCGATGATCACATCGGCCTGAACACTGCCCAACTCCTGAAAGGTCTTGGGAACGCCGTTTTCGCCGTCGATGCTGACCTTGCCCACCACTTCGCTTCCCAGAAGCTCCTGCAGCAGGCGGCCCATGGCGCCGTTGGCGCCGCACAGAATGGCTCTCATTTCAGCACCCCCAGCCGTTTCAGTTCGGCATACAGCCGCTGGCGGTTCTGGGGCGCCATGGGGGTCAAGGGCAGCGGCAGATGCTCTTCACCGAAGCCCATGGCAGAGATGGCGGCTTTCACGGGAATGGGGTTGACCTCGCAGAACAGACAGTTCACCAGTTCCAGCAGCTCCAGCTGCAGCCGGGCAGCGCCGGCCACGTCCCCATGAAAGAACCGGTCGGACATTTCCACTGCTTCTTTGGGAACCACGTTGGACAGCACGCTGATACAGCCCATGCCGCCCATGGAGAGCATGGGCACCACCAGGCCGTCCTCGCCGGAGTATACGTGAAGCCGTCCGGCGCATTTCTGGAAAATCTCCACCACCTGGGCCATGTTGCCGCTGGCTTCCTTCACGGCGGCGATCCGGGGATGGTCCGCCAGGACGCTGAGGGTGGCAGGCAGCAGGTTACAGCCGGTGCGGCTGGGGACATTGTAGACGATGATGGGCTTTTCGGAGGCGTCCGCCACGGCAGTGTAGTGGGCGATGAGGCCTCCCTGGGTAGCCTTATTATAGTAAGGGGTCACCACCAGGCAGGCATCGGCGCCGTCGCCGCAGGCTGCCCGGGTGAAATCCAGCACGTGT
This sequence comes from Faecousia sp., assembly GCA_045535175.1. GTDB lineage: Bacteria > Bacillota > Clostridia > Oscillospirales > Oscillospiraceae > Faecousia. Next base: position 7,763 of record JAZSLC010000123.1, read on the forward strand.
TCGGTGTTGTTGGTGCCGGTGCCGGCAATGACGGGCACCCGGCCGTCCACCCGCCGAACGGTAAAGCGGATCACTTCCTTGCGTTCTTCGGGGGTCAGTGTGGCGCTTTCGCCGGTGGTACCCACCGCCACCAGGGCGTTGATACCGTTTTCCAGCTGGAAGTCAATGAGCCGCGCCAGGGCATCGTAGTCCACGCCGGTGGAGGTCATGGGGGTGGCCAGGGCAGTGGCGAATCCTTTGAAAATGGGCTGATTCATGTGAAAAGCTCCTTTGTGTATCTCTTTCTCGTTATTCTATCATAGATGTAGTATAAAGTACAAGGGGAAATACAAAATATTGTGTCAAACTCAGCGGCCTGTGGGGGTGGTGCCGAAATGCTTGTGGTAGGACCGGGTGAAGGAAGAATAGCTGCGGAAACCCGACCGGTAGCAGGCCTCCGTGGCCCGCATCCCGGTTCCGATCAGCTCCCGGGCGTGGAGCAGCCGCCGGTGGGACAGGTAAGCGTGGATGGTGTAGCCCGTTTCCTGCCGGAACAGGCGCATCATGTGGTATTTGCTGATGTAAAACTGCTCCGCCAGGACGTCAATGTTCAGGTCCTCCGCAAGATGGCTGTCCATATAC
>JAZSLC010000092.1:0-35661 GCA_045535175.1 Faecousia sp.
GTTCTACATAAGCATTCATTGATAAATAAACTCCTTTCAGGATGAAGGTTTTTCGGTTCGGAAATTCAGAGTCATTTCCGGCTCTGAGGATTCTGCGCCGGATTTAGACAGATTATAGCAAAACACACAGCATTTGTAAAGCCCAACAAGGGCCATCTTGCAAAAAAAGACATTGAAACTTGCAAAAAACCATTGGCAGGGCCGACAGCCAGCGCCGGGCATGAATTGTCCCGCATCAACACGGTCCTCTTGACGAACGGGCCGCTCTGGCGTAAAATAGTATTCAGAAGAATGAAGGCTTATGAAAATATGCCAAAACAACCGGAGGGATAACTATGGCAATCATCGAACTGAAATACTCATCCGAAGCCGTGGGCATGATGGCAGACGTGAATGTGATTCTGCCTGACAATGTGGCCGAAGGCGAAACCTACAAAACCCTTTACCTGCTGCATGGCCTCAAAGGCGACCACAGCAGCTGGCTGCGGCTTTCCTGCATCGAGCGCTACGCCACCCAGTGGGGCATTGCCGTGGTGATGCCCGCCGTGGGCCGCAGTTGGTACACCGATACCGCCTACGGTGCCCGGTATTTTACCTTCGTCACCGAGGAACTGCCCCGGGTCTGCCGGAAGTTCTTCCGGGGCATGACGGACCGCCGGGAGGACAATTACGTGGCCGGCCTTTCCATGGGCGGCTATGGCGCCATGAAGGTGGCCCTCACCTACCCCCAGCGGTACGCCGGCTGCGCTTCCCTGTCCGGCGCGCTGGACATTACAAGACAGGATTTCCCCATTCCCGAGGCATTCCTCCGGGAGCTGCAGGCCATCTTCGGCATGACCCCCGACCAGATGCCCGGCTCCAAACATGACCTCTTCGCCCTGGCAGACAAAATCAAGGCGTCCGGAGAGGCATTCCCCGAAATGTACCTCTGGTGCGGCACCGAGGACTTCCTGCTGGGCATGAACCGGCGGTTCAACGCCCATCTGGAGCAGTTGGATGTGAAGTACAGCTACAACGAGTCGGAAGGCAACCACACCTGGCCCTGGTGGGACCTGCATATTCAGGACGCCCTGCGCTACCTGCTGGGCGAGCCTAAGAACCCCTGACCCCCAGTTACATAAAAAACAGGCTGCGTAAAGCAGCCTGTTTTTTTGAACACTTATTCGGGCAGACCCATGTAGGGCTCGGCGGGGGTTTCGTCGGGCTGGAACTGCAGCACTTCCATAGCAGTCTGCATAAAGTCGCAGTTCATAAACAGTTCCCAAACCAGGCCGCTGCGGTAGTTTTCGATCATCAGCAGGCCCACGCCCTTGTCGATGCCGATGACGTCCTTGCCGATCCAACGACGGCCTTCCAGGTTGTAGGCATCATAGAAGCCGTATTTACCCACCAGTTCGCCGTCCAGGGTGTTGTAGTAGTAATCCATGGTCTCCATGACCAGGTTGGGGGTGAAGCAGATGGAACCAATGGCGCCACAGGGAGGAATGGTACCGTCCACATAGTGGGCGGTGGAGCCGGATCCGGAGGGAGCAGCGCCGTACAGGCCGCTGTAACCGTCGGGACCGTCACAGGCGGTCATGCCCCAGCTGTACTTGCCGAAGGTCTTGTAGTCCTTGCTCATATCCTGTACATAGGTGTAGTTTGCCAGGGTGGCGTTGATGGAGTTGTCAAACCAGTTGACCCCCTTTGCATCCACGATCCCCCGGAAGTCCACGAAGGCATGGCTGAACTGATAAGTAAAGATGGAGCCGAACCAGGAGTGGATCACATCGTAGCCGCCGTAATTGACCTTGCTGCGGGTGAAGCTGTTATAAACCTTCTGGTCGATGGGATGGGTGGGAGAGCCGGCACCCAGGAAGTACATCACCAGCTGCTCGCCGTAGTAGTCCCATGCGCCGGAGAAGCGGTCCATCTCGGCGTTGTAGCCCATATAGAACTGGTTGGTTCTGGGGTTGACATACCAGTCCCACTCCACCAGCTCATAGATTTCCTTGGCCAGCGCTTCCACGTTGCCGCCGAAGTACTCACCGGCCACCAGGGCGCCGGCAATGAACAGGGCGGTGTCGATGCAGGAAACTTCGGAGCCCTTACTGGGGTTACCGGTGCGCTGGGTGTAGAAGTGGTAGTAGAAGCCGTGGACTGTGTCCAGACCCTTCATGGAAGCCAGGGTCTTTTCGGCCCGCTCCCGGCCCTCTTCTCTGGTGATCCAGCCGTTTTCCACGCCGATGGGAAGGGCCGCCATGCCGAAGCCCACGGATGCGATGGACGCAAAGCCGCTGGAGGGATAGCGGTCACCGATCAGGCCGTAGCCCTTGGAATCTTCTTTCAGGTTTACCTGCTCCCAGAAGAACGCAAAGCTGCGCTGTGCTTCGAATTCAGCCACATCGGAAATCTCGTTGAGCTGCTTTTCAGCAACGGTGGGCTCTGTGGTGGTTTCCGTGGGGGGCTGCTGGTTACAGCCGGCCAGGCAGCCCAGGACCAGGACCAGAACCAGGAACAGTGCCAGGGATTTTTTGAACATCTTCATAAGAACTCTCCTTCTTTTTTTATTGCAAGCGGAACCCCGTCCCGCCGGATTTATGAAAGCCAGATTCTTGCGCAGGAAACCTCTGCGGAGCTGCTGCCCACCATGATGTCAAAGGCACCGGGCTCATAGAGGAACTGCCGCTCCTCGTTCCAGTAGCCAAGCATCTGCCTGGTGATTTCGAATTCCACCAGGGCCGATTCCCCGGGCTCCAGGGAGATTTTCCGGAAGCCACGCAGCTCCTTCACGGGCCGCACCACCTGGGCCGACACATCGTGAATGTACAGCTGCACCGTTTCCATGCCGGAAACCTTAGACACATTGGTGACCCGGACGGATGCCTTCGCCAGGATGTCCCCCTCCCCTTCCAGGGTTTCCACAGCAAAATCGCTGTACTGAAACTCCGAATAGCTGAGGCCGAAGCCGAAGGGGAACAGAGGCTCGTTGTCGCTGTCCAGGTACCGGGACACATAGCGCTCCTGCAGGCCCCGGTAAGGCCGGCCGGTGCGGTAGGAATTGTAATGAACGGGAATCTGACCCACGGAGGTAGGGATGCTCATGGACAGACGGCCGGAGGGATTGGCGTTGCCCACCAACAGGTCCGCCAAAACATCGCCGGATGCATCTCCCAGGAACCAGGCCTGGAGCACCGCATCGGCATGGTCCAGAATGGGAGCGATTTCCAGGGGGCGGCCGCAGAAGAGCACCACCGCCACAGGCTTACCCAGACCATGGAGGGCCTGAATCATCCGTTCCTGGTTGGGCGACAGCCGCAGCACTGTCTTGCTGGCGGATTCGCCGGTGTCCTCGCAGTTTTCGCCCACGGCAGCGATGATCACATCGCAGCCCTTCAGCAGCTCCACCGCTTCACTGACCCGGTCCTCCACATCGGTAATGCCCGCCTGGAGGGGACCCAGTTCGCCGGTCATGGCGGTAACAAACTCCGCATCCGGCAGTTTCCGACGCAGGGCCTGGATCAGCGACCGGTCTCCTGCGTCGTGGTTCACCGCCCAGCTGCCCATGACCCGGTCGGTGCCGGTAAAGGGGCCTGCCACGCCGATCTTCAGAGAGCGGCCGGTGCCGTCTGCAGGTTTCAGGTCCCGCAGGGGCAGAACACCCTTGTTTTTCAGCAGCACAGGGCACTCCACCGCCACCTGATAAGCAGCCCGCTGATGGTCGGGATGGCCCAGCAGCTCCTTCTCCCATGCCTCGTCCGCATCTTTGTAGGGGTTCTCGAAGAGGCCCAGGGCGTTTTTCAGCTCCAGCACCCGACGGACCGCTTCGTCAATGACGGCAATGTCCACTTTCCCCTCTTCCACCAGCTTTGCGCCGTTTACCAGGTAGTGGGTGGACATCATTTCAATATCGGTGCCTGCTTCCAGGCACTTTTGGGCGGCTTCGGCGCCGTCTGCGCTGATGCCGTGGGTGATGGTCTCGTCCACGGCCGCATAGTCGGAGATGACGGGCCCCTGAAAACCCCACTCGTCCCGGAGGACATTCCGCATCAGCCACTTATTGGCGCTGGAAGGAACCCGGTTGACGGTGTTGAAGGAGGTCATTACCATGGCGACTCCCGCATCCACAGCCGCCTTATAGGCAGGCAGGTAAAACTCCCGGAGAATGCCCTCGGACACATCCACCGTGTTGTAGTCCCGGCCGCCCCAGGGAGCGCCGTAGGCCGCAAAATGCTTGACACAGGCCGCCAGGCGGCCCTTTTCTCTGGGATCGTCTCCCTGGTAGCCCCGGACCGCGGCCCGGGTCATCAGGCTGTTTAAGTAAGCATCCTCGCCGGTGGACTCCATGACCCGGCCCCAACGGGGGTCCCGGACCAGGTCGGTCATGGGGGCAAAGGTCAGATGGATGCCTGAGGCGGCACCTTCCCTGGCGGAAACCCGGCAGGCCAGCTCATAAAGGGCCGGGTTAAAGCTGCAGCCCACTGCCAGAGGGATGGGAAAACCGGTCTTGTAGCCGTGGACAATGTCTGCCATAAACAGCAGCGGGATGCCCAGGCGGCTGGAAGCCATGTGCCGGTCCTGCAGGGCCCGAAGCTCTTTGGCGCCGAAGCCATTGAGGGTGCTTCCCACCGTGGGGATCCACTCAGGCTTCAGATTCATTTCATTCATGGGGCCCGTAAGGTCCATGGTGGGGTCCATGCCCAGCAGGAAGGGGGCCAGCTGGGTCAGCTGACCCTGCTTTTCGGTGATGGTCATTTGGGCAAGAAGCGCATCAATTCTTTCAGAAGTCACAGGGATCCTCCTCAATTTCCGGCAGGTTTGCGGCAGCTGTCCCGTTCCACCATGTAACCGGTGAGGGTCACCGTGGTACCCGGGGCGGATTCTTTCATCATCCTCAGCAGCTGTTGGGCTGCCTGCACACCGTGTTCATAAATGGGCAGGTGGTAGGTGGTCAGTTTGGGGGATGTAACAGAAGATTGTGGAATATCGTCCATGCCGATGACGGAAACGTCCTCCGGCACCCGGCAGCCCATCTGCTTCAGGGCCTCCATGGCTCCGATGGCCATTTCATCATTGAAGGCAAATATTACTTCCGGCAGCTCCTGCCGGTTTTCCAGGCACTGCAGCACCTTTTGCCGGGCGATCTCTCTCTGAAAATCGCCGTTTAAGAACCATGCATCCTGCAGTTCCAGGCCGAAATCCTTCACCGCAGCCCGGAATCCCTTGGTGCGGCTGACGCCGTCGGGTCCTTCGCCGATGATGCAGCCCACTTTACGAAAGCCCAGGTCGTGAATATACCGGCCCACCTCATAGGCGCATTTTCGGTTGTCGATGGTGATGCTGGAAATATACTGACCGCAGAGCTTGCGGTCCATCAGCACCACCGGGCAACCAACTCCGGCGATCCGGATAATCAGCTCGTCTTCGATATGTTCCCCGAAGACAATGGTGCCGTCCACCATCCGCTCACTGAGCAGATGGGTCACTTTTTTCTTGGCGGAGGAGCAGCTGCAGGCCACGATCTCCTGGTCGGTGGCATTGAAGGTATCCTCAATGCCACGCATCACCTGTCCGAAGAAGGGACCGGTGAGGGAGTAGGCGAAGTAGCCGGCCATGCCGTTGCGCTTTGCCTGCAGGGCCTTTGCGATTCCGTTGGGCACATAGCCCATTTCCTGGGCCACCTGCTGCACCCGCTGCTTTTTTTCCAGGCCCACGGAACCGGTGCCGTTGAGCACATAGGAAACGGTGGCTACGGAAACACCGGCGGCTTTTGCCACATCTTTAATTGTAACCCGCACAGTGTTCACCTCCGTTTTACTGGATTTTCATAACCTCCAGGCCCTTTTGGACGCTGGGGTTCTTCATCATGGTTTCCCAGATCAGGCCGCTGCGCAGATTTTCGATCATCAGCAGGCCGATGCCCTTGTCAATGCCGATGACCCGGTCGCTGTACCAGGCGGGCTCCACATCCAGGTTGTAGGCGTCGATGAAGCCGTATTCGCACCACAGCTTGGGGTCGGAGGCGTAAAACTCCATGGCTTCGATGCTCTCCTTGGGAGTGAATGCCACGGAACCCACTGCGCCGCAGGGGGCAACGGTGCCGTCATTGATTTTGGAGTTGTCCACCTTGGAGGGGGCGGTGCCCGGTGCGCCGGAGTAGCCGCAGGGGGTCTCGCAGGCGGTCAGGCCCCAGGAATTGGCGTGGTAGGTCTTGAACTGGTGGTGATGGTTGATGCAGTAGCGGCGGTTGGCCAGGGTGGCTTTGATGGAATTCTCGAACCAGTCGATGCCTCTGGCATCCCGCTTGTTTCTGAAGTCAATAAAGGCATGGGAGAACTGGTAGACAAACAACGCACCGCCGGGGCTGTGGTAAATGTTCTCGATGCCGCCGTAGCTGCCGTTGCTCATGGGGCAATCGTAGTACACATCCGCCCCCAGGGGGTAGGTGGGAGAACCGCAGGCCAGCACATACATGATCAGCTGCTCGGCGCACATATCCCAGGCACCGAAGTGCTGCTGGGGATGCCAGTGGTCGTCGTAGCCCATGTAGAAGTAGCCGGTTTCGGGGTTGCGGTACCAGTTCCAGTCGATGCGGCTGTACATCAGGTCAGCCTGCTCCAGAACGCGGCCCCCGAAATAGGCTCCTGCGCACAGGGCACCGGCTACCATCAGGGCCGTGTCGATGATGGACAGCTCGCTGCGGCCGTAACGCTGGCAGGTATCCATATCCAGGAAGTGATAGTAAAAGCCATGGTTGGTCTGGGGCTTGGTGTTCAGAGTCACCAGAGTACGCCATGCCCGTTCTTCGGCCTCTTCCCGGGTGATCCAGCCCCGCTCCACACCGATGGTGATGGCCGGCAGGCCGAATCCGATGGAAGCGATGGAGCACATCTGCGGGTTTTTGGTATTGTCGGGAATCAGGCCGTAGGACTCCTCTTTCAGAGAAGCGGTATTCCAGAAGAAGTCAAAGCTGGCCTTGGCTTCCAAATCCAAAATCTTGTTGGTGTAAGTCATAATATCCTCTGCTAATCAAGTATTGAAATAAAGAATCATTGAATCGTGAATACGCCCATCCAGGCGGCTGGTGACGGTGGTGACGCCCTGTGCTTCCAGGATCGTGTAATCTTCGGAAGGACGCACCAATCCCGTGCCCCGGAGCACCAGCACATCCTGCTCCTGGGTCAGCCGCAGGGTCCAGCGGTCCCCTGCCCTGCCCATGATCTCACAGGTGGCATATTCCACAAATTTTCCGTCCAGTTCCATCTCCAGAGGCAGCATCAGGGCCCGTCTGGAAGCAAGGCGCAATTGCCGTCCGTCAAAGAGAGGCTTGCCCCCAAAGGTCACGCGAACCCGCTTGTCAAAGCCGTCCAGGTTCATCATGTGCAAATACCGCTCCCGGTTTTCGCCCTTCATGGAGGTCATAAAGATGCCACCGTAGGGACCGTCCTCCTCAAGGGCCGGGGTGCTGCCCAGGCAGGCCATCATTTTGCGGTAGTTTTCCAGATGGCAGATATAGGGGTTACCCAGCATCAGGACTTTGCCCTTGCCCAGGTTTTTCAGGAAGGCCGTGGTCTCCCGGCTGTGGGCAGTAACCATCAGGGGCTGGGCATTTTCCACCTCATAGGTTTCAGCCCGGCCCACAGTGACCTCTGCACTGCCTTCCAGCACACCCACAGGCTGCACGGAAAGCCAGAAGCCATATTGGCCATGGTAGGTATGAATCTTGCCGATCTCCAGGGCATCCTTCAGCACGGTGCAGGGATTTCCCTCCATGTCCATGGTGGGCATCATGCCGAAAAGGAACAGGCTGCCGCCCTCCCGGACAAAACGGACCAGCTTTTGCTGGATGGGTTCGCTGAGGTAAGCGCCGGTAAAGGCCACCAGGGTATGGGTCTGCTCCGGAGAAAGCGTCCGGTTTTGCACATCCACCGCCGTAAAGCGGAAATGGTTCATCAGCAAACAGCGGCCCACCCGCTCCATGGCATCCACGCCCCGGAAATGCTCGAGATTGCGCTGCAGTTCCCGCTCCCGGGCGCTGCCGGGGTAGCAGTACTCGGTCATGTAATAATCGGGAATGAATGCCAGGGCCAGATTGTCCCGTTCTTCCTGCATCACTGCCAGCTTGTCCTCGTTGGCAGCAAGCAGCTGCATCACTTCCTGCAGCCGGGGGTAGGTGTAGTTCAGCTGGCCCTCCGGGCCCACAGGGGCTGCAAAGCCGTGGCGCTCGCCGGTGATGGCGATTCTGCCGTTGCCGTCGTTCACCCCGTCCAGCATATAGTTCCGTCCGCCGGAGAACAGGTAGCAGTTGAATGCCTTGTTGCCCTGGGCAACGCACATTCTTGTTTTGAAGTCAGAGGTGGAAACATCCTTACGGGCCGCGATCACTTCGCCGTAGTTGGCATCGCCGCACTCAAACTCAAAGGAGGCGGTGGGCTGATGGTCCAGATTCATGGCTTCCATGTAAGCATTGATCAGGTACAGGTCCTGGAAAATCTCCATATTCATGTCGCCCAGGTAGATGTCGGAACCGGCCAGATAGCCGTCGGCCTGGGTATAGCCCTCAAAGAGCTGGCTGATGCCTACCATGAAGCCATAAGCCCGGCCGGCGCCGGTGCCGTGAATGTTAATGAGGAAGGGCACGTCGCTGATGCCGTATTCTTCCGCATAGCCGCGCAGGGTGCGGATATAAACCGCAAACCGGCGGCGCATATAATATCCCAGATCCTGCTTCAGTTCCAGAGCATACGCCTCTTTCGGGCTGCGGATACAATGGGTAAAGACTTCCATATCCGCAAAGTCGAAGGGGTAGCGTTCTGCCAGCCGGGCAGGGTCGTATTTTTCAGTTAAATACTGCCGGAAAGCCGTCAAAACGGTGGGGGTCAGGTCCGGGCAGTTGGAAACCCAGGAGAGCATACCGATTTCGTTGTCCAGCTGGACGGCAATCACATTGCCGCCCCGGCTCTGGAGCCGCTGGGCCAGCACGGGCATAATTTGGGCATACCAAGCCTTGGCACAGTTCAGGAAATCGGGGTTCAGGTAATCCAGGGTGATGGTGGTGGCAGGTTTTCCGTCCCAGCAGACGGGCAGGGTCTCCGGATAGGTCCGGGAAACCCAGAAAGGAATGCCTTCGTTCTTCATTTCTGCCATAATGAAGGGACCGGGCCGGGCAATAAAGTAAAGGTCATTTTTTTGGCACAGTTCAATGAACCCGATCACGTCCAGGTTCTCCCGGTCATGACCGTCCAGGTCAAACTGGCCCCGTTTTTCCTCATGGCACAGCCAGGGAATGTAGCTGGCAACCGCATTCATGCCGGCGGCTTTCAGCTTATCGATGCGATCCTGCCACTCCGACTTTTCCAGCCGGTAATAGTGGATCTCGCCTGCGCGAATGATCACAGGCTTGTTGTCAATGAGAATCTGACGGTTTTGAATCGATACCATAGTATAACCTCCATGGTACAAGCGTTTTAGAAAAGGGTGACAGCGGAGGCATTGTACCATATAGATGGGACAAATGCAAGCCACTGTCACCCAGAATTATAACATCGGTGTCAGGAGTTTATTCGCCGGTGATACCGGTCTTATCAATACCCTCCATAAACCATCTCTGCGTGAAGAAGTAGATGATCACCAGGGGCAGGATATTCAGCATGGTACCGGCCATCTGAATGCCCTCGTTCATCATGTTGGGATCGCTGGCACCGGCGGAGGCGGGATACATCTTGCTGAACTGTGCTTCGAATGCTGCCAGGTTCATGGGCAGGGTCTTGATCTCCGTGCCGAAGTACATGGAAGCAAAGTAGGTGTCATTCCAGTACCAAACCATGGACAGCAGGAAGGTCAGCAGGAATGCGGGAAGAGCGGTGGGGATGGCAATCTTGAAGAAAATGGTCAGATTGTTTGCACCGTCCAGAGAAGCTGCTTCCACCAGGGACTTGGGGATCTGGGAGAAGAACTGGAAGAACACCAGAATGAAGATGGCGCTCTTCATGCCCTGGCCAAACAGCGCGGGCAGCAGGTAGGACTTCAGGCTGTGCAGCAGGCCCAGATCTCTGTACATCAGGTACTGGGGAATGAAGGTAACCTGAGCAGGCAGCAGGAAGGTCAGAACCACCATGCCGATGACGACGCCCTTACCGGTGAAGTTGAATCTGGCCAGACCGTAGCCCACCAGGGAGCAGGAAACCATCTGCAGCAGAGAAGGCAGCGTACTGACATACAGGGTAGTACCAACGGACTCCCAGAAGTTCAGAACGTGCAGTGCCTTTTCATAGTTGGTGGTATCCAGCTTGCTGGGAAGCCACACGATCAGAGGATTCACCAGGTCCTTGACGGACATGAAGCTCTTGGAAACCATCTCCAGCAGGGGGTAAACGAACACGAAACCCACGATGATGGTGAAAGCATAGATGGCAAACTTGGACACCAGGCCGTCACCGTCATTGCCCAGAATGATTCTGCGCAGTTTTTCAGTAAATGCATTCGATTTCATACAGGCTTCCTCGCTTTCCGGGCTCTTCTTTGCTGAATCTTCTCCAGCTGCTTCACCATCTGCTTGGTCTCTCTGGCGATCTTGCGGTCAGTGGGAGAACGCAGACCGTAGATACCCACGAACAGACCCATGATGGCGATCAGAACCACGAAGTAGATGAAGGACAGTGCGGAGGCGTAGCCCAGACCGTAGTTGGCCGCAAAGGAGTCCTTCTGGATCAGGACGATCACATCATTCAGTTCGAAGGAGGAGATGGACACGATGGTGTAGAGCATATTCACGATGATCATGGGACGCAGGGTGGGCAGGGTGATCTGCCAGAACTGAACCCACTTGCTGGCGCCGTCGATCTTGGCGGCCTCGTAAACGGGCTTGTCCACCTTCTGCAGAGCGGACAGGAAGATCAGAATCTGCACGCCGCAGAACCACAGGATCATAATGAAGGAACTCAGCAGGTTGTTCAGAATCATGGACAGCTGCTCGGGCAGCATTTCCAGAACGTTCTGAACCAGTGCATTCTCCGCAGCACCCTGGATGGTGGTGGCGCCGTTTTCAATCAGCTTCTTCATCACAGGACCGCTCATGATGATAACAGGCAGGAAGAACACGGTTCTCAGAACACCGGTGCCCTTCAGGCCCATGTTCAGGATCATGGCCATAACCAGGGAGAACACGATGACAATGGGCACGTCCAGGAGCAGTTCACCCACGAAGCCGATGAGGGCGTCGGTGAACACGGGGTCACTGAGCAGTGCGTTTCTGTAGTTGTCGCCGCCGACGCTTTCGGTCACGATGCCTTCTGCAGTGATGGTAACCTGATCGAAGCTGAGGGCGAAGGTACGAATCAGAGGGTAGCAGGTAAACACAAGGAAGCCAACCACCCACAGGGATACGAACAGCCAACCCCAGAGGTTTTCACGGAGGCTGTTGGTCATAAGCTTTTTCTTCATGGTTTACCTCCCTTCTATTTCTCGATGACAGTGAAGTCCATTGCCTTCACCGCAACGCCGCCACGGTTGTAGTCGGCAGTGGTGTAGTTGACCACAATGGAAACACCGTTGTCATAGCTGACACAGACGATGCCATCTGCCAGCTGCTCATGGCTTACGATCTCAGCACCCAAAACCGCGTTCAGGGCGGGAGCTACATACTGATACTCTTCCACCATCTCGCCCTTCCAGACGCTGAACTCAGAAGTGTACAGCCAGGAAGAAGGAGTGTTCAGCAGTTCCAGAGAATTCTGGCCGGTGACGATCCAGGAGGGATAAGCACCCTGCTCGACCATCTGCAGCATTTCCATCTGGCGGTCTGCGTTGAAGTTGGAGTAAGGAGCGTAGTAGTCCACATAGCCCTTGAGCACCATCTGCATAAAGGGCACGGTGTCGGAGAACACCATGTAACCGGAATGGGAAGAAGGAATCTCGAAGATGGTGTCTGCATTCTGCCACAGGTAAGCGGCGGGCGTGTAGAAGCCGGTCTTCATGTCCTTTGCGGCCAGGCCTGCAAAGATTTCCATGGTTTCCGTTCTGGTGTTGGTGTGATGCTTGTTCCAGGTGGAGTACAGGTTGTTGCCGATGACGTCCACCACCACGGAGGAAGCGCCGGTCTGGCCCAGAGCATGGGCCGCGTTGGCCAGCTTCTGGGAAACAACCTTGGGAGCCAGGTGGAAGAACACGCCGTTCTCATAAGCACGCAGCTGCAGCTCGTTAAAGTTGGAAGCCACATCCGTACGGTTGTTGAAGTTGCTGACACCGTTGTAGGCACGGGCAATGTCGGTGTAGAATGCCACCTGGATGCCGGCGTCCTTGCACTGCTGAACGAATTCAGTCCACTGCTTGGCGGAAGCCACCTTGTTGTTGAAGGTGCCGTCCACGGGGGCAGCTGCGGAAGCGCCGTCCTCAGAGTAACCTCTGATCATCAGATTCAGGTTGGTAATGCCCTGCGCCTGGAGGTCAGCCACCATCTGCTGAGCATCTTCCAGAGTGGTCATCACCACGGTCTTGGTGCCGATGAGCTCCTTCTTCTGCTCGGAGAACAGGATCTCCAGGTTCATGGGAACGCCGTTGGTGTCAATCTTACCCTCGACCAGGACGCCCTTGTTTACCAGGTAATCCTTGTAAACGGCGGCCATGCCGGAGTAGTTGGCTTCCTTACCGGACAGGAAGGTGTAACGCAGCTGTGCATCGAAGGAGTTGCGCATGGGCTGGTTGGTAACCAGCGTGGTGCCTGCCTGGTTCAGGTAACGGCTGTAAGTCTCGCGGTAGACAAACTTGGCGGTGATCATGTTGGTGGGCAGCTCCTTGCCGAAGCCGTAGCCTTCCACGAAGGCGTATTCCGCACCGCTCTGAATGATGCCAAAGATACCGGACTTGTTTTCTTCCTGCACGATGCCGAAAACAGGCATGTAAATCTGCTCAGCAGGATTGAGCTTGGAAGCGGACAGCTTGGGGATGTAGTCGCCGATGCCCTTTTCGGGACCGTAGACGCGCTTGCTGTAAGAAGCGCTGCGGTCTTCGGACATATGGCTCATACGGACCAGGGCGCCGCAGCCATCGGGAACGAACAGGTAACCGGAGTTCTCCATACCGTGGGTCGCACCCAGGAAGGGGTACAGGAACAGGTTCTCCAGAACCATGCTGCCGTCGGCAGGCTCCACGATGGAGCTTTCGGGCACAGTCACCGTCAGGTTGCCGTCGGCGATGTCCAGACAAACGGTCAGCTGGAAGCCTTCGGCAAAGGTCACACGCACGTCCGCGCCGGTTTTGAAGGTGGTCACTTCAGCGGTGGCTCCGCTGTCGGCGAAGGGTACACGAACCAGCTTGGTTTCGGGGGTCATGTACTCCAGGGTAACGCCGGAATACATGAAGTTCTTCCACCGCTTGTTCAGGCCTTCGTCATTGCCTGCGTAGGAGTAGTAGACATTCTTGGCTTCCTTGTCTTCCACACGCAGGGCCAGGTTTTCCAGGTTCATGGACACCCGCAGGGCATCGTTTTCAGCCACCAGGGTGAAGCCGTCCTTGTCGGCCTTGCCCAGCTTCACGCCGCCCTCTTCATGGGCGATGGCGACGGCATCGAAACGGCCGGTGGCAGGGTCGGAGACAGGGTAATTCTTGGTGGAGCCGCCAATCAGCAGAGCGCCGACCACGATCACCACGACCAGGGCAGCAGCCACAAGAGCCAGCAACTTCTTTTTCTTGTTATCCACGGATTGCCACCTCCTGAACAATACTTACCACAAAGTCACGGAGCTGACCGAACAGCAGATAGATGATGAAGCCGATCAGCAGGAACAGGAAAATCGTACACAGGGTAATCAGCAAATTCTTAACGGTTTGCTTGAAGGTATAGTTGTGCATCTCCTGAACCATCATGAAGAACAGGATGGCGCTCCAGCCGATCACCAGCAGCATGGGGAAATGATACACGAAGGATTCATTCTGAACCAGCACGTTGGTAATGATCTGCAGGGGCAGTGCAGCAATCAGGTAGGGAGTCATGCAGTAAGCCAGACCGATGTACAGGTCGCTGGCCTTGCCTTCGCCCTCGGTGATGGAGCTGACCAGGTAGTTACACAGGATGAACAGAGCCACGGGACCGATGGCGCCCACCAGGACTTCCAGCAGGTTCACATGGTTCAGGTCATGGGTGTTGAACAGCAGGCCCACCACATAGATGTCGGTGATCTGCAGCACGATGTACCACAGATACAGAATCGTAGCGGAAGCCACCGTTGCCTTGCGCTTTCTGCGGATGTCGTAGTATGCGTCCACGGGCTTTTTCAGCACCATCTTCGCAAACAGCACCTGCTGCACAAGGGGAATCTTCAGGAAGTTATCCCGCAGCTTGCGCAGGGGATCCAGAATATCCTTCTCGCCGTCCAGCCACATAATGAGTTTATACAGCAGGAACAGCACGAGGCAGATGATAATGGCGGTGGTCAGGTTGTTCTGCAGCCAGTTGTTACGGGCCACCCAGAAGGCCTGGGCATAGCCGCCATTGTTGCCGGCCACAGCGTAGAAGTCCAGCGCCTGATCGTAGTCCTGCTTCTTGTAGCTGGACTTGGCCAGGGCTTCATAAGCCATGACGAAACCGGTGTTCATCTTGCGAACCCGCTCCCAGATGTCCTCACTCTGCTCATAAAGGCCGTCATTATACATGGCGATGCCTTCGTGAACCAGAGATGCGAACTCGGTAGCCTTGTAGACCACAACGCCGTTCTGCTTCTTATCCAGGACGAAGATGCGCTCATCGTTGGTAACATCGATGGCCACAGGGTTCACCAGGATGCCCAGACGGAGCCGCTCGGTGTCGGTGCCGCCGAAGGCGAACAGCAGGTTGCCGTTGCTGTCATACTCGAAGATGGTGCCGCCCATGTCCACGGCGAAGGTGTTGCCGTTGGGGTCCACGTCAGCGTCAACCATGGCTTCGTAGTTGTTCATGGTACCACCAAACAGGTCCAGACCGGAAACGCTCAGCTTCTTCAGAGGCATGTCATTGCCGGCACCGCCGGTGACGGTGTAGATCAGACCCTGCTTATCCATGGCCACGTTGACCACACTGGCGGGGGTGATCTTAAAGAGCTTCTCCAGCTGCTCCTCGGTGAAGAAGGTCCGCTGCAGGATCATCTTCAGGGAGGTGGTGGAGGTGTTGGCACCGAAGTAGCCCAGGAAGTTGCCGTGGGGGTTGAACTGCATCAGACCGGAGGTGGAGCCTTCGGAAACCACGTACAGCTCACCACGGGAGTCAACCACCAGCTTGCGGGGTGCAAACTTGGTGTTGGCACCGAAGATGGGCTCAGTGGGCTTGCCGATGCGGTTCAGGAGCTCAAAGTCCTTGGTGTAGACCAGCAGTTCCTTGCGGCCGTACTCGGCAATGTAGATATTTTCATCGGTGATCATAATGCCGGTGGGCTTATCCAGGATGTCATCGGTGTATTCCGTGACGGAGCCGTCGGGGGCCACCATCACAATGCGGGAATGACCGGTATCACAGATGTACAGCACGCCGGTGAGATCGTCATAGAACAGGTCCTCAGGGTTCTTCAGATCCAGTTCCAGAAGGGTTTCGGGTACATAGGCGGTCTGGGTTTCCACAGTGCCTTCGGTACCCATGGTCCAGGTGACATAGGGCACTTCAGATGCTGCATTTGCAGGAATGATGCAGCTGAGCAGAAGTACCAGGGTAAGGATGCCGCAAAAAATTCTCTTCTTCATATGTCCCAACTCCTTACTTAATGCCGGAATGGGCCATGGTGTCCATAACCTGCTTCTGCATCACGATGAAGATGATCAGATTGGGAATGAACATGATCAGTGTAGCGGCAGCCGCCATACCTTGTCCAACCACGTCGTTGCCGGTGGTGGTCAGGGTGGTCATGTAGAAGGCAAAGTTCTTCAGAGCCTCATCGTTGAGGTAGATGGAAGATGCCTCGGTGGCGTTCCAGGCGCTCTGGAAGGTCAGAATGGCCACGGTTGCAAGGGGCGCTTTGGACAGAGGAAGAATAATGTTGAAGAAAATACGCAGTTCGGAAGCACCGTCCAGCTTTGCAGTCTCGATCAGTGCATCGGGGATCTGCTCCATAAACTGCTTCACCAGGAACAGGCCCACGGGCATGGCCAGGCCGGGAATGATATGTACCCAGAAGCTGGTGTTCAGCTGCATACCGCTGATGATCAGGTACTTGGGGATCATCACGGCGGTGGGCACGAACATCAGAGCTGCGGTGTTGATATCAAACACGGTGTCCTTGGCACGGAACTTCTTCTTGGCCAGCGCATAACCAGCCATGGCGCTGATGGTCAGAGAGAAAACAATGGTCAGGCCGGTGGAGATGATGCTGTTGAAGAAGTAACGGGCAATGGGAACCTCGGAGGTGCCCATCATGGCGAACAGGTTGGAGAAGTTGGACAGAGAGGGGTTTTTGACAAAGAACTTGGGAGGATAAGCAAACAGTTCGTCAATGGGCTTGAAGGCCTGGCTGAAAATGTAGATCAGAGGCAGCACCATTGCGGAGGACATCACAATCAGGATGACGTAGAACTTAATCTGGCTCTTGTCAAAACGAGTGGGGTTAATTTTTGTTCCCTGAAATGACATGATTGATTCCCTCCTTCTTTAGTCGTCGTTGTTGCCCAGGAGCTTGAACACGATCTTGGACAGGAACCAAATCAGAAGCAGCAATACCACGGATATGGCCGCCGCGTAGCCCATTTCATATCGCAGGAAGCCGTAATCCTCGATATGGTTGAGCATCATCTGACCGGCGTACTGAGGTGTCGGGTTTGCACCGGACAGCTGCACGCCGATGGCACCGGTCTGGAAGGTGTTGATCACCGCCATAACCGCACCGAAAAGCATCTGGGGCTTCATGGAGGGAATGGTGATGTACATGATTTCCTGGAAGCGGTTGGAAATGCCGTCGATGTAGCCAGCTTCGTACATTTCCGAGTTGATGTTCAGAATACCTGCCAGCATGGACAGGAAGCCGATACCCATACTGTTCCACAGAGAAACAATAATCATAACCGGCATCAGCCATTCGCTGGACTGCAGGAACTGAATGGGTTCCTGGATCCAACCCAGGTTCAGCAGCAAGCTGTTCAGGTAACCGGTCTGGTCGCCGTTAAACAGCACGCGCCAGATAACGGTCATGGCGACGCCGCTGGTCAGGGTGGGAGAGTACAGCATCAGGGCAAACAGGGTACGGGACCGATGCGGAATCTGAGCCAGCACCCAGGCCATGATGAAGGACATGAAGTAGCCCACGGGACCGACGATCAGAGAGAACTTGATCGTGTTGGGCAAAACGTACTGCATGAACGTATTGTCCGTGGTCAGCAGGGTAATGTAGTTCTTCAGACCCACGAAAGAGGGGAAATTCATGGAGTCGAAGTTGGTGAAAGACAGCAGGATTGCCAGGATCACGGGGACCACGATAAATACCGCAAACAGAATCAGATAGGGGGACAGGAACAGATACGAAGTGACTTCTTCCCGAACTTCTGCTTCGCGGAGTCTTCTTCTATGTTTTTTCATCACTTGTCATCAACTCCAATCCACTCTTCAATCATTTCAACGGTGGCGATTCGGTAATCCTTCACCTTCACACCGTCCACAATGTAGCCGAATTCTTCCAGTTTGCGCACGTGCTCCTGGTTCATAACGATGACTGCATCGTCCAGGGCGCTTCGGGCATTTTCGCCGTCGAGCACGATCTTGTTCCAGACGTTACTGATCTCACGCTCCACCATGTAGGAGGCGGGCGCCTGAGGCGTTTCGTACAGCCAGCTCATCTGCTCCAGAATCACTGCCTTGGACTCTTCGTCAATGGGCAGCTGGGCAAAGGCTTCCAGGTTAGCGGTGTTCCACAGATACTCGTCGCCGTACAGCATCTGGATCTGCTGGCCGTATTCCACCTGCACTTCGGTGGAGTACCACCACTTCAGGAACTCCCAGGCTTCTTCCTTGTGCTCGGATTTCTCAAAGATCATGGAAGTCTGGCCGCCGCCGGTGCTCCAGTGCGTAATTTCGCCGTCTTCGGACTCAAAGCCGGGAACCAGGGCGATCTTCCACTTGCCGGACAGCTCAGCTGCTGCGGAGTCCAGCTTCAGGAACATGGGGAAGCTGGCAATGCCGATGGGCATGGTGCCGCTGCGGAACTGCTGATAGAAGTCACCCACCTGATTGGGCAGGCCGTAGATGGTGTAAAGGTCGGTCATAAAGCGCATGGCTTCCAGACCTTCCTGGCTGTTCAGGGCCACGGAATGGCCGTCTTCCGCATACAGGGTAGCACCCTTCTGGTAGATAAAGGGCATGGTGGTGTAGAAGCTCTTAAAGCTGCTGTTGCCGGACAGGGGGGTATAGAAGTTCATACCGTGACGGCGCAGCTCGGGGAGGATCTCCAGCACATCTTCCCAGGTCTCAGGAACGGGAATGCCCATCTTATCCAGCAGGTCACTGCGGTAGTACATCACGTAGTAGTCCTGGGTGTCGGTGAGGGCATAGATGCCGTCGCCGTAGACGTGCATCACGTGGGAGCCGGGGGCAAAGAGTCTTGCCACCTCGTTAAAGCCGTCGAACTGACGCAGATCCGCCAGCGCACCACGCAGGGCCATCTGGTAAGGCATTGCGCAGCTGACGCCCATGGCCGCATCGGGCTGGGTGCCGTTGGTGTTGGAGAGGATCAGCTTCTGCTCAGAGGGCATAACGGACAGCTTGACCCGGATACCGGTCTTGACGGTAAAGTCGGAGTCGATCATGGACTGCAGCAGGTCCACGTAGTTACGGGCACGGTTGACCCAAACGGTGATGACCTTCTCATCCTCCTCCACGACATTGTTGCCGAAGGAGCTCAGGAAGTAAGCGGCCTCTTCCACCAGCTTGGCCCAGGAGCTGACACCGCTTTCGGGCAGTTCAGCGCCGTCCTGCATCAGGTAGATCTGGTCCACGGAAATGGGCTGGTTCAGAATGCTTTCGGACAGTTCACCCAGCTTCTGGCTGACGGAGCCGGAGCCCTCGGTCAGCAGGGTCATGTGGTTGGGAATCTCATCGGGATCCTCGGCCAGCACCCGCAGCTGCTTGGCACAGATGCGCATACTGGTAACACTGGTGTTCATGCCCTGGCCCCGGTTGATTTCGGTCATCCGGTCTGCCAGAACATCCAGTTCGTCGGCAATGGCATACAGGGTCTCGCCCAGGCCGGGGATATAGTTTTCCAGTTCCCAGTCACGGTAAACGTCGGTGTTGTTACCGATGATCTTACGAATCTCCAGGGAGATGTCGTTGACCTGGTCGTTCAGCTCACGGATCCGCTCGGCCACGGGAATAAGCATGGTGGAATTGACTTCCAGACCCAGCACATGGGTGCCTTCGGTCAGGTAAAGCCGGAATTCCTGCTCACCGTTGCCCAGCCAGTTGATCTCCCACTCTCTGCTGGAGGGGAAGACCATGGTATCAGCTTCCTGGAAGGGCAGCTGACCGTCGATGCTGATGCTTCTGTAAATGTAAGTGTTGGTGGCGGCGGTACTCTTGGCGGAGCGCTGCGTCTTCATGCCGAAGCGGTACCAGCCGGGCTGAGTCACTTCAAACTCATAGTAAATGGCAGCACCGTTGGTGTTCCAGGTGTCGCCGCCCACGGTGTTCATCAGGTGGGTGCTGGATTCAAAGGGATAGGCGGTAATGTCACGGGTAGCAGAGGGACGGGGCACAGTGGAATTCTTGTAAGTCATCCGCTCGGCTTCCAAAACGATGCGGCCGTCGCCGCCCTCGTTTGCCGGATACTGCTTCACATACTCGGCATAGGTGGGGGTCTCCTCAGGTGCGTCGATGAGGAAACGGCTCAGATAGATGTTGCCTTCATTGATGTGAATGGTCAGTTCATTGACGCCTTTATCCAGATAGAACAGCAGATAGTCCGTGGTGGACTGGGACATGGTCCGGAAACTGCGGACCTGCCAAATCTGCTGATTATATACAATGGGAGCAATTTCATCCCCCTGCTTGTTGCGGTCGAAGGGATAACCGCCAACAGTCAGCAGCTGAGGGAGAACGATGTGCTGGGCATCATCATAAGGATAGTCCCCGTCCTGCTTCAGGTCCAGCATGCAGTTCATGGTAGAATCCTCTGCCACGGCATATTCCGCCTGAATGCGGTACAGGCCGGCCTTGTCGGCCTTGACCTCAAAGGTAAGGGAGTCTCCAGCAGTCAGATGGACAGCACCGCCGGGTTTGACGCTGTTGTCAATCTGGCTCTGATCTGCAAAGTCAGCAGCCAGGACCTCCATGGATTCGCCCACGGCAAGGGCATAACCGCTATCTTTCCAATGATCCAGTTCGGATCCAAAAACCACACCGGAAATCGCATTCTCATTGGGTACAGCTCTGATCTGCATAATACCAACAATGACTGCCAGAACAGCAATAATAGCAACCGCTATGATAATGTGCTTGGTTCGAATGATTCCTTTCATATTATCCTCCGGGTGCAGCGTAATACCGGATCTCCAAAAGCACATATGACCCCGGCTTCCCGAGGATCATCCATACATTATATTAATACCGGTAAAACACGAGTAGTCAGCACCCCAATTCCCAAAAAAGGGGGGAAGGAACGATTCCTTCCCCCCTACGGGAGCTCTGGGGGGTTGTTCGGCGCAGCGAACTCACCGCGCCGGGTATTTCAGTAGCTCAGGGATTATTTGACAACCTTGTCAATGACGTCCTGGACTTCCTTCAGGAAGCCGTTGGCCATGGTGTTCAGCTGCTCGGCGTAGTCGTCGATGTTCAGAACGCCGCGGACGCAGGCGTCGATGACGGTAGCCATGTTGGCGTTGGCGATGTCACCAACGGTGATGCCGGTCAGGCCTTCCCAACGGGCGTTGGTGTAGCCGGGGGCGAACTTGAAGGCCTCAACGATGGAGGTGTCCATGAAGTCCTCGTAAACTTCCTGCACGCCTTCCATGGGGTAGTTGGCGAAGAAGCGCTCGGAGATCTCCTCGTCCAGGATCAGGGGGATGGAAGCGAAGCTGACGCTGTCGTCGGCCTCATCCAGCTCCAGACGGGTCATGATGCCTTCCTTGGAGTGAGCCATCCACTTGGCGAAGTCGTAAGCTTCCTGGGGATGAGCGGTGGACTTAGCAACGCAGATGTAGTCGGGGATGATGACGGACTTGCCCTCGGGCAGGGTGACGAACTTGATGTTGTAGGGCAGGTCGTTGCCGAAGAACTGAGCGTTCCAGGTAGCATCCATCTTCATGGCCAGGGCGCCGTTGCACCATGCATCCCAGTCGCTGCCAACACCGAAGACGGCCTTCTCGTCGTCGTTCAGGGCGTTGAAGCTGTACTTGTTGGTGTAGATGTCGTTGCAGTACTTAACAGCCTCGATGAAGGCGGGGTCATTCAGGGAAACCTTGCCGTCAGCGTAGGTGAAGAAGCCCAGATCGGAGTTCAGAACGGAAGCATACCACTCGTAGATGTTGTAGTCAGCCAGAGCGATCTTGCCGTTGGGCAGGTCGGTCATAGCTTCAACAGCCTCTTCGAACTCTTCCATGGAGTAGCCGGACTCCAGGGGATCCACGTTCATTTCTTCGAACAGGTCAACGTTGATGTACAGGCCGTTGATGTGCATGGCCAGGGGGATGGCATGGATGCCGCTGCCGTACTTAACGGAGTCGATCATGGAAGCGGGCAGCTTGTCCCAGTCTTCGTCGGTTTCGGTGTAGGGGGTCAGGTCCAGGGTCCACTCGTTGGCAACGGCGGTGGGAACGTTGGCAATCAGGAACACGTCGGGCAGAGTCTGGCCGGCAGCGGCGGTAGCCAGGGCGGCATTCCAGTCGCCGGTGATGTCGTCAGCGATGACGATCTTGACATGGGGGTTCAGCTCCATGTACTTGTCGATCATCTGGCGCTCCAGATTGTACTCTTCCTCGGTGCCGAGGCCCCAGTGAGCCAGGCGCAGGGTGATTTCCTCAACGGGCTCCTGAGTGGCAGGGGGATTGGTGGGCTTGGGATCGTTGTTGCCCTGGGTGGGCTTGGGATCGTTACCCTTGGTGGGTTCAGCGGGCTGGTTGTTGCAGGCCACCAGGGACAGGGCCAGCACCAGCACCAGGATCAGTGCGATGATCTTCTTCATTTTGGTTCCTCCTTAAGAAATTGTAATTTTAATTTCACAGCTTTGCTGTGTAATTACGGACCAATGCTCTGCGTCAATCCAGGCACCGCCGGGGCGGTAGGGATTGGGCAGAACCGCGAAGGGAATGTCTTTCCCGTCGCACTGAATGCGCTGCACGGTACCGCCGCTGCGCTCCACCCGGAAGCAGAAACGCACGGTGCTGCCGCCGAACCGGCGGGTGCAGCTGAGGCCGTCCAGAACGGCCGGAAGCACGGGGTCGATGGCCATGCCGGTGACGCTGTGGCGCAGGCCCAGCATATCACCCATGAGCCGGCCCAGGAAGATACCCGGACCGCTGGAATAGATCCGCCAGCCGCCCTTGACGTCGATTTCGCCGGTCTTCAGCCGGTCGAACTCGGCGGCGTACTGGTAGCGGTCCCGGAAGGCACCTTCGGAGCTGCTGAAGTAGGCGTTGCTCTGGCGGCGCCGGGCGTTGGGCACGTGCTTTGTAATGTTGATGGGGACGATTTTGAACAGGTTTTCGTACAGCCGGTCACCCTCGCCCAGGGCCGCCATGGCCTCCAGGTAACGGATGTGGGCGTGGACGTACTGCAGACTGATCTCACGGCCCACGCAGGAGGCCTGCTCAGCCCGGCGGAAGTAACGGCTGACGCCGCCTTCGTAACCGGCGGGACGGTCCATCAGGCGGATACCGTCCGGGAAGGTCAGGTGGGTGTCGATCAGGTCCAGATTCCGTCTGGCCTGCTCATGGTCCACGATGCGGCTGATGATGCTGCGGGTCTGGGGCAGCAGACGGTAGTGGATACCGGTCTTCTCATCGGCGGGATGGAGCATGAAGCTGAGGCTTCCGTCCTCTTCCACATAGCCGAAGCCGGCAATCACATCGTCTTTGATGAGCCAGCGGTTGAAGTCCTCCTTCATCCCCTTGGCCATGGTATCCAGCTCCAGGGCCAGGGCAGTGCCTTCGCCCTCCACACCGGACAGGCTGTCCCGGAAGCTGACCACGGTCTGGTAAGCCAGAGCCTGGGTCCAGCCGCTGATCATGTGATCCTTCATCCGGGGGTCGGCAGGCTGCAGGGTGTCATCCCAGTCGCCGCCGGCGTAGCTGATCAGGTGGGTATCGCCCACAAAGCGCTCTTTGATGGCTTCCACAGCCCGCTTTGCGTGGTCAAACATGGTGTGCTCCATGCCGTCATTGGCGAACACGGGGCAGTAGGTAAACTTCTCATCCAGGATGGAAGTATCGCCGGAGGCGGTGATGTAGTCGCCCAGGCACTTCACAGGCCAGAACACCACGTCACCGTGGCAATCGTCGGCCATATAGGGATAGCGGTCAAACATGAACCACTGGGGCCATTCGCCGGTATCCTGACGCTGATGGGCAAAGATCTCCAGCAGGGTCTTTCTGGCCAGATCGAAGTGGCCGAAGGTCAGGAACAGCTCCATGGGACCCTGGCTCACGTCACGGGTACCCCAGGCAGCGCCGCTGACCTGCTCCAGGCCTCTGGGGACCAAGAAGTGGACCAGTGCGTTGTGGATGTACCAGAAGGAAAGCACGTTCAGTTCCTGGATATTCTGCTTGGCGGCCTCCTGGGCATCTGCAGGCAGTTCCAGGTGCATATCCTTCAGCAGGTGTGCGTAGAAAGCGGTGTACTCCTCCAGCTGCTGAGCAGCATTTTCCAGAGCAGCGGGCTTGGATTCCGCAGCGGGCCAGGTGCCGTCCAGGGTGCCGGTGATGGCCATGGAGAAGGCATCGGCGCAGCCGGTGACGCACAGCAGTGTTTCGTTTCCGTCACAGCCGCCTTCAAAGAAGATGCCGCTGTCGGTAACGGTGCTGCCTGCGGGGAAGTCCATCCGGTAAGCAAGCTGGGGATAGTGGCACAGGCTGGCAGCGCCGGGAGCGGGCTTCACCAGCACACTGGTTCCTTCCACGGTTACATCGATGGGCTGATCGAATTCCGCACCGCCCATGGAGAGCTGCTGGGTCAGAACATACTCATAAGCCTTGCCGCCGAGGGACATGAATTCCAGAGTGATCACCGGTGCATGGGCCTGGGCCGCAGCGGTGATGACCAGGATGTCCTCTTCCACTTTATAATACCAGCGGGAGTAGTTAAACGCGATTTCATAAGCACCGGGCTCCGTCAGGATCCGGTAGGTATCCCCCACCTTCACCCACAGCCGCTGGCCGGAGTACCGCTGCAGATTCAGCTGGCCCCGGTTGGCAGAGAGCAGCCGGTTGGAGTCGGTGTTGCCGATGGTGGTCTGGGCGTTAAAGAGACCGTACATCTGGTTGGTGGAGGTCAGCAGGTTCTTGGAGATGGTATCGCGCTCAGGGAGGGTGGAGATGATGTTGCCGTGGGGCCGCTCCACCAGCAGTTCCTTGGCCTGCAGCACCACGTGAGTCTTGTCGGGCTTAAAGAAGGCCAGGAGGCTTTCGCCATCCCACTCTTCCAGCTGGCGGTCCGGGAAGAACCGCTCCACGTCCGCAGCCCGGAAGGGTTCGGAAGCCAGAGGGGCACCGAACCGGGCCTTGCGCACAGGGGCAGCCGCAGGAACCGCATCCTGTGCAGACCAGTCCAGCTTGGCGGCGGTCTCGCGGATCCGGTCCAGCTCCACAGCGCCGGTGACGGCGGTATCCTGATGGCGCCGGAACAGGCCGTAGAAGGTGACGTTAACAGGCTCCGTCAGGGTCAGTTCCTTGGTCCAAAGGGCGATGTAAGCCGCTTCAAACTGGTACTTTTCCTTCAGAGGTTCACCCTTGAGCGCCACGGGGCTCTGGGTCAGCCGGGCTTCCTTGCCGAAAAACTGCATACCGTCGGTGCAGTAGCCCACGGTCTGGGTGTCCACGCAGCCCTGCTGCAGGTAGGGGAAGCCGCTGCCCATATTCTGTCTGGAGCAGATGTGGTAGCCCATCTCGTTTTCGTCAACGAAGTGGTCCACATACTGGCTGATGTAAAGTTCATTGGTGCGGACGGCACCCTTGTCGCCCAGGCCCACATCCTGGCCGTAAACCAGCCGGACCTGTTCGCCGCTGCCCTGCAGCTCCACCCGCCAGAACCAGAGGCCGCCTTCTGCACAGGTGAAGATCACCCGGTAGGCGATGCCACGGATCTGACCGCGGTAAATAGCTTTATTGCCGGCAGTAAAGAACCGGCTCTCGGAACGGCAGCCCAGCAGAGGGTAGCTGGTTCCGTCACTCAAAATCATGTAAATGTTATTTACAGAACCGTCCAGAGGTTCGCCCATGAACTGGTTGATCAGGACGCCGTCGCAGGTAAATTCGCGAACGTCACCGCCGGACAGGAATACATATCGATGATCCCCCTCGGAAATGGTGTGCAAGGGGACGCTTTGACCAAGGATCATTCTTCGTTGTTCTCCTGTGAATAATAAGAAAATTTCATAAATTAAACGTTTCAGTAGGCCATAGCATTATACCACATTTTCCGTCAAGTGTCTACGCACTTTTGCGAGGAAATCACGGTTTACGGCCTTTTTCAGAAAATTCAGAGAAATCCACAAAAACCCCTGTCGATTTTTGAAAGTGTCACAAATCGATTGTGCAAATCCACAAAACAGTGAAACCGTTTTCTCAATATTTTGCGCAGGGGTTTTTAGGGTTATTCTTCGGTTTTTACAGTTTTTACCGCCAATTCATCCAGCTGCAGGCCTTCCTGCTGCAGCTGGAAGGTAAGCTCTGTCTGAGCCTGTCCCGGCGTTCCCAGAGGGATCCGGTACAGGGTCTTTTGGGTGTCTTTTCCCCTCAGACAGATACTGCCCAGCAGTTTCTCCCCGGCATACACATACAGGGGAATCTGGGCCAGCTCCGGCTGATTTTGAGCATGAAGGGTCATCTCCAGCACCAGAGGTCCCTTGGCCCCCACCAGTTCCAGCACCATCCGGCCGCCCTTTTTCAGGCAGATCAGGTCGGTGGGAATGCTGCAGCCCTGGGTCAGGTCCCATTTTGCCCTTTGGGTATCCGTTTCCTGCTGGGTCCGCAGGCTGTACAGCCGGGCGTAGGCGGGGTCCTCCTCCCCCAGCAGCCGGTCCATGGCAGGGCTCTTCATCAGCACCTCCAGGATGTTCCCGGCGCTGCGCTGCAGGTCCCCCAGGGTCAGCTTGTGGGTTCCGGCGGAAGCATCCAGGTTATCCCGGCGGCTGTTCGCTACCGGGTCTTCCGCCACCATGTTCAGGTCGTTCTGGCTGCGGACCATGGCAGCCACTTCCCAGCCTTCGCCAATCTCCCCTTCTTCGTTGCCCTCGGCCCACCAGTCACTCATGACGATGCCCCGGAAGCCCCATTCCTGGCGGAGGATCCGGGTCAGCAGATCATAATTACTGGCAGTAAACAGGCCGTTCACCGGGCAATAGGCAGACATGACGCACCAGGCCCCGGCCTCCTTCACCGCAATCTCGAAGCCCTTCAGATAAAGCTCCCGCAGGGCCCGCTGGGACACCACCGCATCCACGAAATGACGGCGGTGCTCCTGGCTGTTGCAGGCAAAGTGCTTGAAGGTGCCGGTGACGTTGTGCCGGTGCAGGCCCCGCAGCTGAGCTGCGGCCATCCGGCCACCCAGCAGGGGGTCTTCGGAGAAGTACTCAAAGTTCCGGCCGTTCAGGGGGCTGCGGTGCAGGTTCAGGCCAGGTCCCAGCAGCACATCCACCCGGTTCTTCCGCAGTTCCATGCCCACCATGTCAAAGAGTTCCTCCATGAGGGGGAGATTGAAGCCGGAAGCCAGACAGGTGCCGTTGGGCAGGGATACCGCCTGGGTGCCCGTATCCATGCGCAGGCCGCTGGGGCCATCGGTGCAGCAGGCAACGGGGATCCCCAGCTGCTGCAGGGGCTGACTCAGGCCGCCGAAGGCACCGCCGGTGCCGGGAGTCACCTTGGGAGAGGACATTCCCTCGCCCCGCATCAAAATGCACAGCTGCTCCGTGGGGATCTGGGCCACAAATTCCTCCATGGTCACCTTCCCCCGGCGCACATCCGCCAGCCGATAGCCCCGGTCGCCGGTGATGGGCAGGTCCCGGGGACGGTTTTCGTCGATCCGGGCCCACAGGTCATAGCCCCGGAGGGGCACCGGCTCATAGTCCACCCGGAAGCCATCTTCCTGAGGGACGGGCCGCATCCGCTTGAAGGGCCGCACCGGGGACATGGCCTCCGACAGCTGCTCTGCGCAAATGCACCGGCCCAGCTCAAAGCCCCCTGCCTCCCGGGCGCTGCGAACGTCGCCGCCCACATAGAAGGTATACACCCCCGGCTCCAGCACCCAGGCAAAGGGATGCCCGGTGGCTCCGGTATCGTCAAAGGAGGCAAAGTCCCGGCTGTGGCAGGTCAAAAGCAGGGTCTGCTGCTGCCCCGGTTCCAGCAAACGGGTCTTTTGGAAGGCGCAGAGGGCCCGGGCCGGCTTACCCAGGGCTCCCTGAGGGGCAGACACATATAGCTGCACCACTTCCTTGCCGGGGCAGGCGCCGGTGTTGGTGACGGTCACCTCCAGCCGCACCTGTTCCCTATCCCAGGCAAAGCCCTTGACGGTTCGTGCAAACGTGGTGTAGCTCAGGCCGAAGCCGAAGGGATACAGCACCCGGTCCTTTGCAAAGGTTTCAAAGTACCGGTAGCCCACATAGATGTCCTCCCGGTAGAAGTTCCGGTCCGGGTCGCCGAAGTTTTCGGTGGAGGGATAGTCGGAAATGTCCCAGGCCACCGTGTCCGTCAGCTTGCCGCTGGGGCTATGCTTTCCCAGCAGCAGGTCCAGAACGCCGTTGCCGCCCTCCTGACCGCCCTGCCAGATGTACAGCACCGCTGCAGGGTCATACCGGCGGACCCATTTCATATCGATGATGGCACCCACGTTCAGCAGCACCACCGTCTTCTCGAAATGGCGGCACACCAGCTCCAGCATCCGTTCTTCCTCCGGCAGCAGCAGGTAACTGCCCGGCTGGGCACTGTTGTCCCGGTCCTCACCGGCCAGACGTCCGATGGTAACCACCGCCACGTCCGCTTCCTTTGCGATTCGGGCCACCAGTTCCTCCTGCAGGGGCATTTCCTCCTGGCACCAGGGTTCCGTGGCCCAGCCCTTGCCTCCATCGAAGGGGTGTTCCCGGACCCACTCCATATAGGTGCTGAGAAGCCCCTCGTGAACCTCCATTTCCCGGCTTGCCAGCATGGCATCCAGAACGCTCACCGTATAAGGTGCATGAACCAGGCCACCGGAGCCGGTTCCGCTTTTGTAATAGTTCAGCTGGCTTCTGCCAAAGGACGCCACGGTACAGCCTGCCTTCAGGGGCAGGGCCTGCCGGTCATTTTTCACCAGCACCGCGCCCTCCCGGGCAGCCTGCCGGACAAGTTCAGCATATCGGGTTTGATCGAACATCTCAACGCCTCCTTATGGGTTACCGGAAACAGCTCCGGGTTTCTTTTCCGGATTGCCGGGGGACCTGCCGGCATCCGGATTTCTCTTTTTTACCGCTTTGGTTGAAAACCGCTGCCGCCAGTCTGCATGGATGCAAACCGCAGGGTTTTCGTGAGTATTCATACCATACTTTCAGAAAAAAGCAAGCTGTTTTTTCACAAAAATTTCGCCGGACGGCACCAAAAGACACCGTCCGGCAAAAGCTGTCAAAATATTTCCGAAAATACGGGTTTTATGGGATGGAATGCCAGGTCAGATCCTCGAACGAGCCATAGTGGCGCTCAAAGACTTCCCCGTTGTTTTCTATGAACGCGATCCGGTTTCCGTTGGGGTCAAACTGCTCCACCAGATAGGATCCGGCCTGCCGGTTGCCCGAAAGGGTATAGCTTTCATAGAGCACTCCCTTCTCCATGCCCATGCAGTGATAGAGAATCGTCCCGGTGGCCCGGGGGTAGACATAGCCCAGAGCCCCCAGGTCTTCCGAGTGCCGCAGGCACATATAGCTGTAAAGCCTGCCGGCCAGATCGATCAGCCCCACCTCTTCATTGATCGCGAACACCAAATGGTCGTGAAATTCCGGGGAGAAGGTCCCCACGTCCACAACAAGCTCTTCCAGGCCGTCGCCGTCCACATCCAAAACAGCGTAGGCCGTCGGGGTCTCCCCTGTTGCCAGACAGGCCGTGTAGCAGCCGCTTTCCACAAAGGACCCATACAGAGTGCCGTCCCCCTTCAGTTCCAGACAGTTCCGGCCCAAGCCCGCGGACGCTTCCGGCCACTCGGGCTTGACCTTCCCGGTCAGGTTATATAGATCATACCGGAAACCGGCTCCTGCAAGCGTATAGATCTTCAGCACCACGCAAAGGTCTCCCTGGTCGTTCAGATAGGGCATGGCGGCCTCCAGATTTTCGGCTGCATGGCTTTGCCCGGCCAGACTGCTCACTTCCCCGGAAGAGCCGGAGAAATAATGATCCCGATAGTATTCATCGATCTTCTCATGGAGCCGGCCATAATACTGCTCCTCAGACAGCCCGGCAGCCGCCACCACGGCGCTTTTCGGAAGCAGCTCCCCGCTTTCGGCAGATACATTGTATACATGGAACCGGATCACGGCCGTGTTGTAGTCCTCACCGGCCCGCACCAGGATGGATACCACATCCTCCTGATTTGCCCAGCTGTAATACATTCCCAGGTCCCAGGAAATATCCCGATTCACATATCCAATCAGGTCCTGATACATGATTTCGTTGGCCGGCGCTTCCCGCCCCTGGGTCAGATTCACCCGGGGAATGTGGTAACGGATGCCGCCGGCTTTCTCGTAGGAAGGTGCATGGACATGATATGCATCGGACACAACAGGCATAGGATACAGCCGGATGGGCTGGTATACCGCTTCCGATTCCCCCAGGGACACCGCCACCTCCCGGTAAAAGTACCCCGGCACCTGAATCTGGATGGTATAGGTCCCCGGGTCCAGAAAAGCATCGAAGCTCCCCCAGCCGTTGGTGTACCGCTCTGTAACGGTTCCGTCCTCCCTTTTGATGAGAACCCGTGTCTCCACCGCGGGAGCCCGCACCAGTTTCTCATTTTCGTCATGTTCGTGGGCGTAAACAAAGCCCGTCAGAACAGCCTTGGAGGATGCGGCATCACCGCCCGCTCCTTCCATCCCCAGGGCAGCTCTCACAGCCGCAGCCGCGTCCACAACGGTGATTCTCTCCCCTGCCTGTAAGGTTTCGGGGTTTCCTGCACAGGCGCAGAGAATCTGCTTGACCTGAGGTGCCGACAGTTCCGGATTTGCCGCCCAGATCAGGCCCGCAACACCGGTCACAATGGGAGCCGCGAAGGAGGTTCCGCTGTCAACGGCCGTTTGGGTTGTTCCCGGCGCAATGCTCAGCACGTCCTGACCGGGAGCATATACATCAGCACCTCTGACGCTGAAGGGTGCGTAGTCGTAGCCTGTTCCACCCAACTGCGGCAGGGTATAATCCTGGCGGGCTGCGCCCACCATCACAATTCGGCTGCGTACCTGAGGATCTTCAATGGCTCCAAGCAGATCAAACCGGGCATGACAAACGGTGGTGGATCGATCCGGCTCTACGCCAACTTTTTTGTAACCAAAGGGATTCTCATCAAAAGAAACCTCTTCCCAATAATCGTTGGACTCATTTCCGGCAGCCTTCACCAATAGAAAATCATAACCGAAGGAAATGGCATCTTTCAGGAACCGGCACATGGCACCGCTGTAATCGGCCAACGCTTCCTGGGCTTTGGCTTTGCGCTCGCCGGTACCATGTTCTGCCGCATACATCACGGTTTCCATGCCAAGGGAAATGTTAATGGCCTTTACCCCCTCCATCAGCATGGAGGCAATTGCGTACTTCAGGTAGATTTCCGAGAGAAATCCGTGCCAGTTCCCCCCTTCATCAGGCACACTGGCCACAGAAAAACCGTACAGCACCGGCTTGGCGCAGGACGCCACGCCGGCGATGCCCACGTCGTTGCCCAGTTCCGCTCCAATGATACCGGCACCAAAGGTGCCATGGTAAAAGGACACTGCTCCGGAAGCACAAGAGCGCAGCAGCACCATCACCTCGTCCAGGTCCCGGTGGCCCAGATCGAAACTGCCGTCGATGATGCCCAGTTTAACGCTGCCTTTTTCCACGGTGTCCCAAAGGTCCATCTCCCAAACCTCCGGCATACGGATGGCCTCCGCCCACCAGTTGTTCCCCATGGGATAAAGCTGGGACCACTGTTGGGGTGGGGCACCCCAGGGATCACTTTGGTAGTTCACGGATTGCTGCTCCAGAGCATACACCCGGTGAAGGGACACGGTTTCCACCGCTTCCTCACTACCCAGCTGCCGGACCAGGTCCGTCAGCTCTCCGTAGGTCTTCCCACCGGAGAACCCAATGTGATAATCCCGGGAGAAGGAAATATAGCCGATGATTTCACCGCCAACCCCCTTAACCAGACGTTCCACAGCCCGGTAAGAAGTGCCCTCTTTCGCCACCAGCAACAGCTGACCGTCCACATAGGACATGCCATCTGCGGTGCAAATGTCCTCCGGCCGGAGAGTAAGGTCCTCCGGAATAACGACTTTTGCCTCCTCTTTGCCACAGCCGGCCATGGGCAGGGCCAGACTCAGGCACAGAAGCAGCAGAAGCATCCTGCGAACTTTCTCCCAACTTTTCACGGTCATTCCCCCTTTTTTCCCGATTTTACCACAGGGATTCCCCGGGTGCAAGCACTGCCCGCCATTTTACCCGGAAACGGAAAAACAGCCGGCTATGCCGGCTGTTCCGTTATAACATTGCCGTGGCTTTTTGGTGGATTTGGCCTGCTTCCCTCAGGATGGGCAGCAGCTGCTCCGGGCCCCAGTCTTCCATGCCCAGGGCGAAGAGGCCCAGATAGAGGAATTTGTGGATCTCCTCCTCCCGGCGGCCCAGTTTTTCTGCCTCCCAGGCGCAGGCGGCGATCCCCCGGAGCCCCAACAGGATCAGCCGTTTCAGGGTGCGCACCTGTTCCGGTGCCTCCCGAAGCCGGGTCAGGTCATAGTCATTGGTACGGCCGCAGGGGCAGGCGCAGCGGCTGCACTCTGGCACCAGCTTCTGCTTCTCCCGGCCCACCCGGTCCAGAAGGACCAGCAGCGCCGCTTCATCCAAATGTACACCCGCCAGGGCTTCCAGCAGCACCGCCCCGGTGGAAGGGGTAATCATGTGGTCGTTGCCCTCGGTGGCCCGGGCCAGACCGATCAGGGCGCCCATCAGCTTGCTCTGAAGCTCCTCCCTTGGTCCGGCAGTCTGCGCAAAGGGATCATAAAACACGCAGCCCACCCCTTTAGCCAATGATGCGCCCGTCAGGGCTGATGGTCA
The DNA here is from genome assembly GCA_045535175.1 of Faecousia sp. Taxonomy (GTDB): domain Bacteria; phylum Bacillota; class Clostridia; order Oscillospirales; family Oscillospiraceae; genus Faecousia. The sequence continues at coordinate 32,386 of JAZSLC010000092.1, forward strand.
CGATGCGCAGAGGGATTTTCTTGCCGCTGTTTTCAATGGCGGTCTTCACTGCATGGCTGAGCCCGCCGCAGCAGGGCACGGTCATGCGGGTAACGGTGACGGAGCGGATGTTGTTGCCGGCGAACAGTTGGGTCAGCTTTTGGGCATAGTCCACCCCATCCAGCTTGGGACAGCCAATCATGGTCACCCGGCCCGCCACAAAGTCCTGATGGAAGTTGCCGTAGGCGTATGCGGTGCAATCGGCGGCGATCAGCAGGTCCGCACCCTCAAAGCAGGGGGCATTCAGGGGCAGCAGCTTGATCTGCACCGGGAAATTGGAGAGTCTGCCGGGAACCGTCAGGGGCGCAGCGCCGGGGGTCGGGGTCTCCTTCGCTTTTTTGGCAGCCAGAACCGCCGCTTCGTCATAGGCAGGAGCCTCCCGCTCCTCAAAGGAAATGGCATTCATGGGGCAGGCGGGCAAGCAGTCCCCCAGGCCGTCGCAGTAATCTTCCCGGAGCAGTTTGGCTTTGCCTTGCACCATGCCAATGGCCCCTTCGTGGCAGGCCTTGGCACACAGGCCGCAGCCGTTACATTTCTCTTCATCGATGGTAATGATTCTTCGGATCATGTTCATTCCTCCCTTTTCTCTATTCTACATGAAAGCGCACCCCGATGCAACCGCCAGATCATGGAACCGCCCGGTCTGCGGTCCGGAAAATTCCCAAAATTCTCTTTGCATTTCAGGAAATTCTGTGGTACAATCCCCTCAGAATATGGTTTTGCTGCTACCGAGTAGTGAATGTATCAAAGCATTCGTTTGCACATCGTTAGGTCTTTGAAGATGTGCATACGGGTGCTTTTTTTGGAGGTTCTTATGAGTCGGATCAAAAACTATTTTACCAAAACGGAAATTCTGCTGTGGTGTTCTTCGGCGGTACTGATTACAGCATCTTTTTGCATCTTTGACCGGGAGAATTATCTGACCCTGATCGCATCTCTCATCGGCATCACTTCCCTGATCTTCGCCGCCAAAGGCAATCCCCTGGGGCCGGTGCTGATGATTCTTTTCAGTTTGCTCTACGGCTTCATCTCTTACACCTTCGCCTATTACGGGGAAATGATCACCTATCTCGGCATGACCATGCCCATGTCGGTCTTTGCCCTGGTGTCCTGGCTGAGAAATCCCTACAAAGGCAACAAGGCCGAAGTAACGGTAAACGCCATCGGCCGGAGGGAAGCAGTGCTGATGTGGGTGCTGACGGCGGCGGTGACGGCGGTATTCTATTATGTACTGAAGTATTTTGGCACCGCCAACCTGATCCCCAGCACTGTTTCGGTGACCACCTCCTTCCTGGGTGTCTACCTGACCTTCCGCAGAAGCCCCTGTTATGCCCTGGCTTATGCCGCCAACGACCTGATTTTGATCGTGCTGTGGGTGCTGGCCAGCCTCCACGACCCCAAATATGTTTCGGTGGTGGTCTGCTTCGGGGTGTTTTTCGTCAACGACCTCTACGGCTTCATCAGCTGGCAAAGAATGAAAACCCGCCAAAGCCAGGGGCAAACGGATTGAATGGGAAAAATTTTCATAAAATCCCGTTTTTGTAAAGATCGTTTCTTGCATTCTTTCCAAAAAATAGGTATACTGTTGTAGACCATAAAAAAAGAGAGGTAAGTATCTATGTCCAATCCCGAAAAGACGGATGCTGTGTACGATGCCAAAAAATTGGGCACCCCCAAGGTTTTGATTCTCGGTCTGCAGCATATGTTCGCCATGTTCGGCGCCACGGTGCTGGTTCCCGCCATCACCGGCCTGAACGTATCCACCACGTTGCTGTGTGCAGGTCTGGGCACTCTGCTGTTCCACCTGATCACCGGCAGAAAGATCCCCGCATTCCTGGGCTCCTCCTTCGCATTCCTCAGCGCCTACGGTCTGGTGACCGCCTCCGGCCAGGATATTCCCCTGACCTACTCCGGCTTCGGCGTGGCTGTGGCCGGCCTGATGTACCTGGTGCTGGCACTGTTCTTTAAGATCTTCGGCACCAAGAAGGTCATGCGTTTCTTCCCCCCCATTGTTACCGGTCCCGTAATCATCGCCATCGGCCTGACCCTGTCCGGCACCGCCATTCAGAGCTGCTCCGCCAACTGGCTGGTAGCCCTGGTTGCCATCCTGGTGGTGGTTGTGTGCAACATCTGGGGCAAGGGTATGGTAAAGATCGTGCCCATTCTGCTGGGTGTGGTTGCCTCCTATCTCTTCGCTCTGCTGGTGGATCCCGCTGCCCGTCAGAACGTGGCCGCCAGTGTTGCCGAGGCCAAGTGGTTCGGCCTGCCCGTGATCTGGGAAAACACCGCCCTGTCCATCTTCGGCAAGGACCTGGATGTGAGCATGCTGATCACCGCTGTCATCACCATCGCCCCCATCTCCCTGGCCACCATCGTGGAGCATATCGGTGACGTTTGCGCCATCTCCTCCACCGTTAACAAAAACTTCGTGGAAGACCCCGGCCTGCACCGGACCCTGGTGGGTGACGGTCTGGCCACCTCCCTGTCCGCCCTGCTGGGCGGCCCCGCCAACACCACCTACGGCGAGAACACCGGCGTTCTGGCACTTTCCAAGGTCTATGACCCCAAGGTGGTCCGTCTGGCTGCTGTTTTTGCCATCGTGCTGTCCTTCTGCCCCAAGTTCGCTGCCCTGATCGTTGCCATGCCCACCGCCACCATGGGCGGCGTCAGCCTAGTGCTTTACGGCATGATCTCTGCCGTGGGCGTGCGTAATGTGGTGGAAAACCAGGTGGACTTCACCAAGAGCCGCAACGTACTCATCGCAGCCCTGATCCTGGTGCTGTCCATCGGCCTGAAGTACGGCACCGGCACTGTGGGCGGCATCTCCTTCATGGTTGGCAATGTGAACATCGTGCTGTCCGGCCTGGCCGTTGCCGCACTGGTGGGCATCGCCATGAATGCCATCCTCCCCGGCAAGGACTACGAATTCGGTTCCAACAGCCAGGGTGACACCTCCGTCAACTTCGGCCCCCGCCACGACTAAACCCCATTGCGAAAGTCCGCTCCCAAATGAACAGAACCAGTAAAAACGGACAATAGACAAAAAGCCCCCTAATGTAGGATAATAACTACATCAGGGGGTGTTATTATGTCAGAAAAAAAGGACAAAAGCATTATCCAGAATCAATACGCGAAGAGGTTCTCAGACGGTTAACCTTGGGAGAAAGTCAGCGGCAGTGGTTTCATACGCGCAAAAAGGAGCTATCTCATTCATTTTGAGACAGCTCCTTTTTTAGG
>JAZSLC010000022.1:0-13275 GCA_045535175.1 Faecousia sp.
GGATCGCGCAGGGGCCCCGGGCGCATCACCGGCTGAGGGCTCCGAAGAAGGAAAATTCTTTCCAACTTCTCCCTGGCCCGCCGGTCCCCCGCACAGGCGCTGCGCCACAGCATCCGAATCCAGGAAGAACCGGGCTCGGGAGCCAAAGGATTCCTCTGCCGGGCCCAAAACCGCATCCCCAGAAAATACTGGGCCTGTGGATGGCCCTGCCAGGCAGCCTTTTGCATCATCCGGCTGCCCGCCAGCCGGTCTTCTTCTGTTTCGGCGGCCAGCCACAGGGCTTTGCCCCGGCTCCACAGCTGCTCCGCCGTCTGCTGCAGCGGCTGCTCCATAAACGCCCCCCTTTCGGAGTTACATTACTAATCTTTGATCTGGGTCTTCCAGGGCAAGTCATTCCAGGACACCAAATCCCCATGGAGCTTGGCCCGGGAGATATGCTTCTTTCCTGTTTTATAGCCCAGCATCCGCATATAGGCATTCCAGCGCATATGCTCCGTCTTTTTCCGCCAGACACAGTTCTCGCACATACAAATCTGCTTTCTGCCCCGGGTGCACTCAATCCGATGGGGAAACGCCTTTTTCAGGGCCTTGGCATGGAGCGCCCGGGCCATGGAAGATTTCCGGAAATACTCAAACTGCTCATAGGACCTGCGGTCCTCATCTTCCCGCGCTTCCAGTTCACCGGCACCGAAGCCGCCCTCCTCAAAGAATTTTCTCAGACCCGGCCATTCTGCCTTGGCCTCTTCCAATTCTTCCTCGGTCATGGCCTGCAGTTCCCGCCAGGCATTGGCATTCTGCCGGACCCACAGGGAGTGGTAGCGGAATGCATCCTGCTCCAGCCCGGGTTCGTAGATCTTCGCATAATCATACTGAACCGACAGCTTGCCGATAAAGTGAATATTGAAAGGGACCTTCTTATAGTTCATCAGCCGCTGATCGGTCTGGGCACCGGACACCAGGATGGAGGTCTTCTGCTCATCGTATACCACCGAGTAAATGGCCACCTGTTCCTGGTCGAAGGTCTGTTTTTCCCCGGCGGCAACTTCATGCAGCCGGTCAAACCGGAGTCGAAGGTCCATGGCTACCCGGATGTTCCGGTCGTCATCGCCCATGGCCACCACCGCAATAGCGGTCCGTTGAAGCCGCTCCGCCCGATGGCGCAGGGCAGCATTATTCCCCCGGTAATGGAACAGCCGGTCAAAGCCCTGGCCTTCCATATCCACGCCTTCGAAGAATTCCACGCTGTAACAGGCTTCGCCGTCCTCGTTCAGATGGTTTTTCTCCATCAGTTCCGGGCATTGATGCCACAGAAGGGACCGGATTCCTTCGCTGCCTTTCCGCTTATCCACCACATTCAGTTCCAGCCGGTATCCACTGGCCTGGCAGAACCAAATGAGATTCCTGAAAAAGGCCATGCCGTATTTGCCCATGCCTACCAGCAGCACGGAGATCACACCGTTTTCATCGGCCCGTCCAAAGACGTCCATCTCCGGCATCTCGTTCCAAACCAGTTTTTCCACCGCATCCACCCGGCGCAGCACAAAATTGGGTGCCGTCTGAACCGGTTTCTCCTGCCCCTTGTCCTCATCCCTTTTCCTGCGCTCCTCCGGGAAGGCATAGCAGGCAATGGAGCCCACCATATACTCGCTTTCCATACTGGTGGCGAACACAAAGACCTTCACATTTTTCTTTTGGGGATGTCGGCGGCACTCTGCCGCGATTTTCGTGGCCTGGCTGATGTTCTCGGACTCATCCTCACCAATGAGGAAAAACTCCACCGACCGCTTGAACCGCACATTCAGCTGGGTAATGTCCTGGCGCAGACAAATGGCGTGCACGTTTCTGGCCCTGCCCAGCAGTTCATAGTCCCCTTCTTCGTTTTGCTCGAATACATCGGTAAAGACGATTCTGGAGCGTTTATTCTTTTTGAAAATGCTTTCCGCCAGGGCCATGGACCGCTCATTCAGCTCCGACATGATATAGTGGGGCCGGAACCAATGACCCAAAAAGCCAATCCGGGCCATCACGTTTTTGAACAGGGACAGCACAAAAGTAAAGGTTAAAAAGGGAGCACCCACATAAAGCAGTGCCGCGTAAAGGCCGTACGCCGCCATCTGCTCCGGGGTAATCCCCGCGTTTTTCACTTCCAGTGCATCGCGGATCACATCGAACTCTCCGTCCAGAATAAAGACCCGCAGGGTGTTGTGGATGGCCAGCAGCGCAGGGCGCGCATAATAGTTCCCATCTTCCAGAGGATAATTCTTATAGTACACCGGCACAAACAGAGCAATCAGGGCAAAAAACACGCCCATGGTCACCACCTGCATGGCGGTAAAGGTCCGCCGGTCCCGATCCTTGGTCCAATGCACCCAGGCTGCCCAGGCCACGAAAACAGCCAGCAGCCCTACAGATACATTCATACACCACGGATAGGTCAGCCAATCTCCAATCGGATTCATCTCTTTCTCCTCCTTTGGATCCCATGAAAAAAGCGGCATCTCGCTTCGCGGCCTTTCCGCCGCGAAGCGGATACCACTTCTTCAGGTTACATCATTATGGATTTCAGACACCCTGAACCGCGTGTTCCTTCAGGATCTGGTCAATTTCAGGGCCGGTCAGCTGGTTTTTCTCCAGCAGTGCCTGCACCAGGGCATCGATGGCAGCGCGGTTATAGCCGATCAGCTCCACGGTAAAGGCCAGTTCCTGATTCAGCATCTTGTTGACGGCAGCCCGGACTTCACCGGTCAGTTCGCCGCTGCGGGCGGTATCCATATCCACGGCAGCCAGGCCGAACTGCTCGTCCATGCCGTAGGTACACAGGATCCGGCGGGCCACGGAGGTCGCCGTCCGCAGGTCGCCGCTGGGACCGGTGGACAGGCCTTCCTCAGGTCCGTAGTAAACCAGCTCTGCGGCTCTGCCGCCCAGAGAGGTACGGATCCGGTTCAGCAGTTCCCGCTTGGTATACAGCTGCTTGTTCTCATGGTCGCCGTGCTGCATATAGCCGCCGTGACCGGAACGGGCCACCACCGTCAGGTAGGAGGGCACTTCGCCGCCGTACCAGCACATAAAGGCGTGGCCGGCTTCATGGCGGGCAGTGCGCTCCAGAAGGGCAGCATCCCACTGCTTCCGCTCGCCGCTGTTGAAGGTTTCGAAGGCTTCCTGGATCATCTCGTCGGTAATCTCCATGTTGCCGTCCCGGATGCAGCTGCGCAGGGCCATCTCAATGACGGATTCCAGAGAGGCCAGGCTCATGCCGGTGGAACGAATGGCGATGTTCTCAATCTGCTCCTCGCTGATCTTGAAGACGGGATGCTTAGCGATCTGCATCTTCAGGTAGCGGATACGGCTGGCCTTGTCGGGCAGGTCAATAAGCACTCTTCTGTCGAAGCGGCGCATCATGGCAGGATCCAGGCTCTTGTCGCCGCCGGGCTCCACATCGAAGTTGGTGGCAGCCAGCACGAAAACAGGCTTGTTGGGGTCGTTCTTGAAGCCGTCCATTTCCGCCAGGAAGGCAGTCAGGGTAGCTTCCACGCCGCTGCTGTTGTCTCCGCCCCGGCGTTCCTTGGCGATGGCGTCAATCTCATCGATGAAGATGATGGAGGGCGCATACTTCCGGGCGATCCGGAACAGCTCATGGACCTTCTCGGGGCCCTCGCCCACATACTTCTTCAGGAAGGAGTTGCCTTCTGCGGTGATGAAGGTCACATCGGATTCACTGGCCATGGCCTTTGCCAGCATGGTCTTGCCGGTGCCGGGAGGGCCGTACAGCAGAACGCCCTTGGGGGCTCTGACGCCGGTGGCCAGGTACTTCTTGGGATTTTTCAGGTACTCGACGAAGTAGCGAAGCTCCTTCTTGGCTTCCTCTGCGCCGATAACCTGGTCGAATTTCACATTGGGCTTGGACACGTTGGAGAGCATATTCTCGCCCTCTTCCGGATCCACAGCAACGGCCATCTGGAAGTCAAACAGCCGGATTTCAGCCTTCTTGCCGCCGTCATAGAGGCACTGGGCCGTTTCAAAGGTCAGCACCTTGTTGGCTCTGGCCAGATCGCCGATGGCGCTCTGCTGGTGCATCTGGGCGCAGACGTCCCGCACCTCACGGCCAAAGTGGTCCTCTTCCATGCTGACGGCAATGACACCGCGCATACCCTGACGCAGGAAGGACAGACGCTCTTCCTCAGTCAGCTGCAGCACGGGGGTCTGCAGCAGGTACAGGGGCATATCTCTGCGGTACTCCCGCAGATACCAGAACAGATCCCGGGCAGTGGACTCCACGTCCTCGGTGTTCAGGAAATTGTTGGTATTCTCCTTCTGGCCGTAGGTCATGTCCAGCAGCACCATGCAGATGGCATGGGAGCTGAGAATCTGCTTGGCCTCTTCAATGGTGCTGGCGGAGTAGACCTTTGCACCGGTGACCTTTTCCTCACAGACCTTGCCCATCTCGGGAGAGGTGTAGACCAGGATCTCGGATTCCTCCTGGTTTTCAAACAGAGCCCGGATGGCGGGGTTCTCAGGCAGGGACACCCGGAAGAGAATGGACTCCACATCTTCAACGTTGCTGGTGACCTTATCAGCAGCCACCAGTCGGAACAGCTCAAACAGTTCGTTGTCGAAGAAGGCTTCGGCTCTGGCCCGGATGGTTCTGGCGTCGGCGTTGCCGCCTTCGGCAAACAGCAGGGCCGTAAAGACCTTCTCGTCCACACTGATCTTCACGCCCATCTCCGTCTGGAAGTTGGTGGCGTGACGCAGGATCTCCCGGCGGGCGATGCTGCGCAGGTTGTGAGCCTCCATGTGATTGAACATCACCACGTTGCCGGAGGCAAAACGGGAGCAGATGGCACCGGGGAAGAAGGGTGCGCCGGTGGTGGGGTTGATGTCATTCTGCAGGGCCTTCAGAATCACCTTACGGGGCAGGCCGGAGAAATCGCCGCTCTCGGAGGTTTCATAGAGCTGCTTGCCTGCATTGGTGGTGAAGATGATGATGGCATCCCGGAAGGAAACTTCCTTATCGGTCTTGTTGTCGCGGAGTCTGCCTGCATCCAGAATCTGCAGGAACAGATGGATCACACACAGGTGGGCCTTTTCAATCTCGTCGAACAGCAGCACACACTTGGGGTTCTCATCCACAAAGCTGGTGACGTTACCTGCCTTGGAGTTCTTGTAAACGTCGTCGGAACCGGCGAATTCGATGTAGGCTTCCTTGTCGGCGTATTCACTCATGTCAAAGCGCATGAAGGGCATCCCCAGCACTTCGGCTGCCTTTTCTGCCAGGAAGGTCTTACCAACGCCGGGAGGGCCGGCAAACAGGTAGGTGGCCTTAGGCTTGTTGCGGCCCTTGTCGGTGAGACTCAGCAGCTCCGCCTGGAAGTAGCCGGTGGTAAAGACGCTCACCGCATTGTCCTGGCCCAGAACAGACTCCAGCAGGGTCATCTGGGTGGCCTTTACCTTGCGGATCAGGTCGGAAACGTCGCTCTTGGGGGTACGGGGCTTGGCTTCGCCGCCCCAGCCGAAATCATCACCGTTGCCGCTGCTGCCGCTGTTGCCGCTGGCATCACTGATGCCGCCGTTGCCGCCGTTATTGCCTCCATTACCGCCATTGCCACCGTTGCCACCCAGGCTGCTCTGGGCACCGTTCAGCTCCTCAGAGAAGCCCCTCAGACCCGCAAAGGGGTCGAAGCCCAGCTGCTCGGCGAAGTTGCCGGCGGAGCCCACCTGAACTGGCTCACCCAACCCTTCGTCGGCAAAGCAGCTGCGCAGCATATCGGTCGGATCATCCAGGATACACTTCAGCAGCACATCCGCAGTGACGCAACTCATATTCATGTTCCGGGCCCGGACCTTGGCATCATAGAGCTTCTTCTGGATATACAGACCATCCAGATAAGACTGGCTCCGGTCCGCATTGATATGAGGCTCCAGGCGGGCACGCAGGGTGTTCAGGGACACCTTGGAAGTGCGCAGGTACTGGCTGAACTCCTGTACCTCCTGCTTTTCAATGGCATTTCCCTGCTGGGATGCCACAAATTCTGCTGCTGCCAGCACCAAACGCTCTGCCGTCAATGCGCCGGGCTTGCGGCCCATATTTTTCGCCGCATTGATCAAGCGGTCCAGCAAGGTGCTGTTCTTCACGTCTACCATAATAATCCTCCCTTTTCGGCCCCGGCGGGGGCCGATGATCTATAGTTTACTGGGACCCCACATGGCGGTCCTTGCGTTTGTCCTCCTCACTGAGAGAAGAGAAATCCACCAGGTCATGGTGCATTTTGGCCAGGTCGTTGCGGCTGCGCTTATCCTTGGACCCGCTGAACACATAGCCTTCTGCCCGCATATAGGCGTTCCAGCGGCAGTGCTCCAGAGGTTCCAGAACGGCGATCTCCTCTTCGGTCAGCTCCTCTTCCTTCTTCCCGGCACCGGGGATGCCACAGGCAATCCGGGCCCGCATATGAATGGCAGAGGCCACAGAAGAACGGTAGTTGTACTCAAAGCGCCAGAAGTCCGCCTCCTGACCCCATTTCAGGTGCCGGGCAAGGCCCTCCTGCTCCAGCTGGGAATTCAGGATCACACCTTCGGAGTAAGAGGTCTTCAGGTCGCCAATGAAGTCGATGTCGTAGGGCTGTCCCCGGTAGTTACGGATACCGGTCAGGGCGCCGCAAAGGTCCGTGTTGTGGACAATGGCCTGAATGACAGGCTTGGCACCGCAGCGCTCAAAGTACATCCGCAGGTCCGCTGCCACCCGAATGTTCAGCTCATCGGAACCCAGGGATACCAGCACATAGGTGGCCCCCGTCAGGGACATGATCCGGTCTGCAAAGGTCTTGGTCAGGGCATCCATTCCGGAGTGGACCGTAATGGAATACTGAGCTTCCCCGTCCACATAAACGCCGTTGTACTGCGGGTCCATCAGTTCGGGGCATTGGGCCGCAAACTTGTCCGCAGCCAGGGGATCCCGGTCAAAGGCATGAATATGCACCCGGTAGCCCACCATCTGGCAGAACCAGCTCAGGGACTTGACCATGGAGCAGCCGTATCCGCCCATGCCCACCACTACAGCGGTGATGTCCTTCTGTCCGTCCTGGGCAGGAATGGCCTTTTCGAAGATCTTGGGGCCTTCCTCACAGAGGATCCGGTTGACCATGGACCGGACTTCGTCCACCCGGCGGACCCGGATGGCCTTGTCAGGCATAGCCGTCAGCAGCAGTTCCCCGTCCGCACCGGTGGAGAACACCATCAGATGGGTGTTTTCCCGGTCACCATACTGCTCGATCAGCTTGATGGACTGGGAGATATTCTCGGTCTGGTTTTCACCGATGGTGAAGAACCGGATATCGGCAGAGCGGGCATGCCATCCAAACCGGACAGCCAGGATATCCTTCTTGAAGCAAATAGCGCCGATGCCTCTGGCCCGTTCCCCCAGCTCAAAGGACTGCTCCTCTTCCGATTCAAACACGTCCGTAAAGACGATCACGGCTTTGGGATGCTTCTTGTGAATGTCGTCCGCCAGGGTAATGGATCTTATATTCAGTTCCGAGAACACATAGGCATCCCGGAAGAAATGGCAGAAATACCGGAAATATGCGGACAGGTTCTTAAAGAACGACAGCACAAAGCCAAAGGTCATCAAAGGGGCGATCACCAGCAGCGCAGCCGCATAGCTGGTGTAAGCCACCCTCAAGCCTTCGGGGCAGGTGCCCATATAGTCGGTCACATCCGACAGACCACCGTCCACCACGAACAGCCGCAGGGAATTATGAATGGACATCAGGAAGGTTTTCCAGCCCACATTGGAGTCTGCTGCATAGCACTCCAGGCACACGGGCACAAACAAAATGGCACAGGCCAGAAACACACCGCCAACCACCACATAAAAGGCATTGACGTATTTCTTCAGCCAGCAGCGTCTGACCATGGCGGCCAGCACACCCAGGCCCACCAGAATGCACAGAGAAGCAGCAAAACTAACGGTCCAACTCACAGATACAATCCTCCATATCACTTACAAATAATCATACTTGGAACCAACAATTTTGTCAACGAAAATCAGGCCGTCCAGAAATTTCGGACCAGGCGGCACAGATCCTCCTCTTCCAGCAAATACACATTGGGTACCAGGTCAATGCCCATGTCTGCAGCACGCTGGGTCAGATGCTTGCAGAAATCGCTTTCGGGATCCAGGCTGTTGGCAATCAGCACCTTGCGGGCATACTTGCCGCCAAACCGGGAGGTAACGGATACCAGCTTATACAGCTCTTCCTGGTCGATATGGCCGTTTTTGCAGGAAACAAACACGGGAATCAGGTTCCGCATCAGCACCAGGTCAATCTCATTGACGGTATCATAGTTGGCCTGTTCACCATGAACCTCGCCGTCCCAGTCAATGTACACGCCGGTCATCACATCCCCATACACGGGATTCCCGTCGGGGCCGGTGAGGCTGCGGGCCAGGGCATAGATCTTCATTTCCAGAATCTTGCCGGCGTTGCTCATGAGCCGTTTGACCTGGGCGTTCTTATAGGCCAGACGCACGGTGGTGTCGTTGCAGTCGCAGGAGGTCAGCAGGCCCGCCGCAAAGAGCATCCGGACAATTTCCGGAGCCCACAGGAAGTAGTGGCCCTTTTCCGCCAGCTTTTCCACCACTTTTTCTTTCCGGGCCAGCAGCACCAGGGGATCCCCATCGGGCTCTGCCACGGTATCCGCCGCCACCAGCACGCCCATCAGGGTGTTCCAGCGCCGGGGATTGCGGCGGCAAATCTCCCACATCTTATGGATGTCTTCCACGAACTCGGGGTTCATGTCCCACCGGTGGGTGCCCAAGGGACGCTCATCGTCATAGACCACGTCGCCGCCGTAAATCCGCACCTGCTCCTCCACCGTCAGATGGGGCGGCTCGGACATAATGGTGGTGCCGTCCTGGTCGCAATCGGCGATGGTGTTGCTCTTCAGGTTAAACCAGTGCATCTGGATGTTCTTGTGGGAATAGCGCTCCCGAACGGCGCCTGCCGCCACCAGATACAGATCCTCACCGCCGGTCAGGTCAAAATAGCAGTCATCGTACTTTTCCACGATTTCGCTGAGCAGCTTGATGATGCCGCCCAGGTTGTTGCGGTTGACGGTTTTGACGATGAACTCCACCTGATAGCCCCGGTCCTCCATCACTCTGGAATACCGGGCAACGGCCTTCTTCATTACCTTGGATTTGTCGCCAATGAAAATCACCCGGTCGGGTGCCTTGGTCAGGCATCCACACATATTCTCAATGGCGGTCTTGTCAAAAAACTCAATGTAAGTCATGGCTGCTCCTTTCTCTATAACACAGCGAAACCCCGCAGGAACACACAGCGCCCCTGCGGAGATCATTTACTTTACTTTCACAAGGGTCAAAGCTTCCCCCTCAGAGGTCATGGTCAGTTCATCCCCCTGGAAGGAAATCTGATACTTGGTTTGGCTCTCCATTCCCAGGATCCCGGTGGAAATGATCAGTTCTTCCCCGGAAATGCTGTAAGTGAACTCCAAACCGCTGACCAGGAACGTACTCAGTGTTCCGGTTCCGTCCTCGCGGAAGGTGTAGGTGGTCTCCACCACCACACCCAGAGCGGAGGTCTGATTCTTCCAGGTTCCCAGGATCTTCTGCTCAGCGGAACATGCGGCAAGGCTCACCACAAAGGCTGCAATCAGGATCATAGCAACGGCTTTTCTCATAATAAACGCTCCTTATCTTAAATCACACGACCGATTCCTTACCTCTAAAAAATACCATACCCCATTCCCAAAGTCAAGGGAACGGGGTATGATTAACATTTCTCCTGATAAGCTGCCTCGTTGCAAGGGGATGATCAGAGTTTTTCGATGTCGGTAATGGTAAGGTCCGCAGCCTTGCCCAGGAGGTTTTTGGGGGCCACAGGCAGATAGGCCTCATAATACCGGTGGCCGAATTCCCGCAGGGCAGCGGCGCTGAAATGGAGCATATCCGGGTTGGAGCCCAGCCCTTCCGCGCTCACATAGGTAAATCCGGGAAGCTTCTCTGCCATGGATTGCAGGGCCCGGTTCACATGGACATAGTTGACGCAGTAGGCCTTGTGATAGTTCGGCAAATAATCCCCAAGACCGCCCAGCAGCACCGGAACCTCCGGCGCGCCCACATCCGCACGCAGCTGCTGGAGGATCCTGCTGCACTTTTCCTCGTAGTAGGGATACCGGTCATCGGGGCAATCGGACTCACCCTGGTGCCACAGAATGCCGCAGAGGGTGCTGGACCGCTGGGCCAGCTTGGTCATCATCACCGCATGGTCGTAAAGGACCTCACCGGGCATCCACTGGTCCAGCCTGGTTCCACCGTCGGCGCAGGGGATCAGACCAATGGTATCGCCGGGATGGTCCTGGATAAAACGCAGGGCAAAGGTTTCCGCCAGATTGATTCCGGCGGTCACCCGGTCCGGATTCACAGGCACATACATGGGCCACCAGCGGCCGTTGCGAAGCACATAGATTCCCTCCTTGGGAATGGGCTCCACATCCTGAGGATAACCCCGGCCGGCCATATTGGACTGGCCCACCAGCAAAAATGAGTACATCATAGCTTAACTTCCTTTCGCAGTTTCCCGGCATTACAGCCGTTTCAGTTCTTCTGTCGGGTCAAAACCCGGTCCTCGTCAAAAATCAGCACCCCCAGCCCGGTGCCTATGCTTCCATCCCCAAGCAAATGGGTCTTAAAGGCACGCTGCAGCCTACTCTTCTCAGGCAAGGATTCCATGGGGCCGTCCCAGGCGGCACCAAAGATCCGCCAACCGTCCGCAAATTCCTCTGTTTGCTTCTGTGAGAGCAAATGGAATTCTCTCCGGAAGTCGGCAATGTTGGAATCCTCCGGCAGCAGCGGCTCATAGCCGGGCCACAGCATCCAGGAATTGCACACGCATACCAAGGGCCGCCCGAAATACTCCCGGGCCCGCCGGTAAGATTCCAGCCGGGCTTCCCGGTGGAAGGGCTCCGGGCTGGAGGGAATATGCAGGTATAGCAGCGGATCCCCGGGATCCAGGGTCATTCCCAGCATGGAAACCGGCTCCGGGCCTTCAAAAATCCGGATTTCATACTCCATGCGGCCCAATTTCACAATTTTTCCCTGGTAAAACCGGGGATACCAGAAGGACACAAAGGTTCCCCAGACGCCGTATCGCTCATAGCACTCAATGGCCTTGCAGCGCAGATCCGAGAAGGTGTCGTAAAACACCCGGTCATCCCGGTAATGGGGTCTTGCCTGCTCTGCAGCCGAAAGCAGCACCGCCATCCAAAGGGCATAGGGGGAAACACCCCGCTCCCGGGCCAGCTCTTCCACCCGGGGGTTCGTCTTCTCATAATCGTAAGCGGATGCGAAAACAGCAACCAGTTCATCCAATTCCGGTTCCAGTTCCCGGATCACTTTCAGAAGGGCCTCCCTGGCTTCCTCCGGGAAACCGGTCCGCTCCATCAGTTCTGTCATAAATCCACAATTCATCCGATCACTCCTTTTCCCCGGAGATGCCGAATTCTTGCCCGCCCCGCCAGTCCTCAGGGTTGATGTTTTCCATAATATCCGCCGCAGTGTCCAGACCCACCAGGCTCCGGTACAGGCCAAAGGGTCTGCAATCATAAATTCGGTATTCCCCCTGCTGGACCCGGTAGCCCCATTTCAGCTGGCTTTGGTGGCAGAACATGGCCTGGGCCGCGATCTCAAAGGGTGTCCGGCCCTGGGGATCACTTTCCAGCACCACATTCACATCGAAAATCATCTCATTTTCCCGGTAAAGGTGCAGATAAAGCTTGGGCGTCTCCCAAAGGCCGTACTGCTCCGCCAGGTCCGGGTATTTCTCCGGGTCTGCCGCAGACTCCACCGCCCGGACCAGATAATAGGCGTTCACCTTATGTCCGGCATTTCCGTACTCGCCGTTCAGGTCGTGTCCAACCACCACCAGGGGCTCAAAACGCCGGATCTGCTCCACCTGCCAGCGTTCGATGTTGCTGTTTGAATAATAGGCCAGGCCGAAGTTAATATCGAGGGAATCCGTATCAGGGGCCGAGCCAAGAATGGGATAATGGCGGATGCCCATGGCCCACAGGCCGTTGAGCCGCTCATGGCGCCGGTGGGGATAGTAATTGTGCTCCACCATAAAGGCCGTCTGCACATCCAGTTCCTGTTCCATCACATAGTAGACCATCAGCGGGCCGAAGAACAGCACATCGTCATCCGCGTGGGTGGGAAACACCAGAATATCCGCCTGCTCCAGAGGCGGCAGCCAGTCCTGAACTCCCTCCGGCGCAGTGCCCCGGGTCAGCACCAGCAGATCGCAAAGGGTGTGCTGCTTTTCCACGTGCACCTGAATGGTCACCTTGTTCACTTCTTCCGGGAGCCGCACATACTCATGGAGGAAATCATAGGTTCCCGCCTCCATGCTGCCACCCTCCCAGGAGATGGTGTACACCCCGGGAATCTCTTCCCACTCAATGTAGAGGCTGGAAAAGGGCGTCTGGCTCTCCACCGTCACCGCCAGGGCCGCCTGGAAATACTTTTTGGTCAGGTGGTCCCGGTCCGAAAGGATCCCGGTGTAGTCCCCCTCACCGACGAAGATCCGAACCCCCTCGGTAATACGCTCCGCCACAGGCTCCGGTTCCGGCTCCGTGGGTGCGGTGGTGGCCTCGGTGGTTTCCACCGGCACCGTGGTTTCCACCGGTGCCGTGGTGGTGGGCGCAGGCGGCTCCGTGGTCACCGGCACCGTGGTGGCCGGGGGTGTGGTTTCCGCAGGAGCGGAAGCACATCCGGCCAGAATCATTATGCAAACTATAAGAAACAGCAGTTTTTTGCCCATAAAGCACCTCGAAACGTTCATTTCGGGACCATTATAGCGCTAGACCCCACAAAATGCAAGCCATCCCGCCCCCCGGGAACAGAAAAACTGCCGACCCGAGAGTCAGCAGTTTTTCATTCCGTTCAAATTAACCCTTCACAGAGCCGATCATAACGCCCTTTTCGAAATACTTCTGGACGAAGGGATAGGCCATCAGCACCGGGGCTGCGGAGACCACGATCATGGCGTACTTAATGAGGTCGGCAGCACCGGTCATGGCTGCCAGCACCTCCGCGTCCTCGATCTGGCTCAGGTCCACCTGGCTCGCACTGAGGATATCCCGCAGCACCAGCTGCAGGGGATACATTTCCCGCTCCCGCAGGTAGATCATAGCGGTGAAGTAGCCGTTCCAGTGGGCCACGGCGTAGTAGAGGACAATCACCGCGAACACGCTCTTTGCCAG
>JAZSLC010000160.1:0-5537 GCA_045535175.1 Faecousia sp.
GCCTTCGCCAGCAGCTCCTCCAGAGAAACGGGGGTCACCTTCCGCTCTGCGGCGGCAGCGGCGTTCATATAGGGATCGTATGCCAGGAGCTTCACATCAAAGCCCCTGAGCAGCTCCGCCAGACGGCGGCCGATGCGGCCGAAGCCCACGATGCCCACGGTCTTTCCGGTAAGCTCCCGCATGGGGAACCGGGCCCACTTGCCCTCCCGGACGGCAGGATCCAGCCGCTGCTGGTTCTTCAGCACGTTGAGGATCAGGGTCATGGCGAACTCGGCCACGGCGTTGAAGTTGGCGATGACGCCCACTTCCAGGCCCATTTCCCGCATGGCAGCCAGGTCAAAGTTATCGGTACCCACGCCGAAGCGGGTCACCACTTTCAGATTTTCACAGCCCTCCAGCATCTCCCGGGGGTACTTTTCGGTGCCGGCGATGATGGCGTACACATCCCGGATCAGGGCCTTCTGCTCCTCAAAGGGCAGAATGTTGCCGGTATCGTTGCTGACGATCTCAAAACCGGCCTCCAGCAGCATCTGCCGGGCTTCCTGACAAATCAGCGTGGAGTGATGACGGGTCATCAGGGCAACTTTCTTTGCCATCGGTTACGCTCCTTCCTGCAGGGAAGCCCGGACCTGGGCGATCAGGGCATCCACATCAATTTTTTCGGGCCAGGTGGCATCCACATCGATGCGGCGGATGCCTTCCACGTGAAACCTGTCCATGCCCAGCTTCTCAAACTTCTCGGCAAATTCTTCCCGGGTCATGGTGTGACTCACCGGATCACCGGGTCCGGGGGGATAATGCTCCTGGACCACATGGCCCAGATGCCGCTGACCCCGGTTGTCCCGGTCCACATATCTTTGGTAGAACACATCGCCGTTGCCGCCGAAGAAAATAAACAGGCAGGGGCAGTTGTACTTTTTCAGCAGGGCCTCCACCTGAGGCTCCGCATCCTTGCGGAAATTGTTCACCATGATCAGGGACTGACCGCCCTCCAGAATGGAGTCGGCACACCGCAGCAGCACGGCGGTGGCGGCGGTGTCCATGAGCCGCTTCTGGGCGTAGTTCTGAAAACCGATGACGTCAAAGAGCTCTTCCTTGATGGCATCCTTCTCCAGCACCGGAATCTCCAGGGCGGCGCTGAGCTTCTTGACGAAGGTGGTCTTGCCGGAGGCCGGCATACCGGCCAGAATGATCAGTTCCATCGTCTACCTCTTACAGCAGGGCGGTGAAGGTCTTGGCGGCCTCGGTGATCTTGTCCCAGGCGCCTTCCTTGATCCATTCCTTCTTGAACAGGCAGCTGGCAACGCCTGCACCCACGGCACCGGCAGCCAGGTAAGCCTGCACGTTGCTGCCATCCACGCCGCCCACGGCCAGCATCCGGATGTTGCTCAGAGGGGCCGTAACGGCCTTTATGTAGGAAACGCCCATGACGTTCACGGGGAACACCTTCACGAAATCGGCACCCAGTACGTAGGCCTGCTTGATCTCGCTGGGCGTCAGAGCGCCGGGAATGGACACCATGCCCAGCTCCCGGGTGGCCTTGATGACCTCGGGATCCATGTCGGGAGAAATGACGAACTTGCCGCCGGCCTCATGGGTCTGGCGCACCATTTCCACGGTGGTGACGGTGCCGGTGCCGAAGAACATCTTGTCCCCCAGTTCCCTGTTCAGCAGTTTTACCGTTTCCACGGTCTGCTGACGGAGCTCCGGGCTCTTCTGATCGAAGGTCACCTCCAGCAGCTCCACGCCGCCGGCGTACAGCGCCTTGGCCAGGTTCAGGATTTCCTCAGGGGTGTAGCCCCGCACGATGGCGATGGCCTTTTTGTCCAGAATTTTTCGAATAACAGCTTCTCTCATAGCTTTTCCCCTCTTCTTTCGTGGGGTTTTTGGCCCCTAAACAGTGAATCAATACGAAACTATCGATAAATTTTCCGCGGTTTTTATACAAACCGCACAATACCTACGGTCAATATACCACCAAACCCCGGATTTGTAAAATATGAAATTTGGTATACCTATATAACGTCAACGTTATAGGTCCTCCAGCAAATAGTAGTGGATGGCCCGGGCGGCCACATCTTCTTCCATATATTTCAGGCTGCACCACACCAGGGGCACCTGAATCCGGCTGATTTTGTGACGGCGGTCGTCGGTGTCGAACTTGCCGAACCGGTAGGCCGGGTCGGCAACGCAAAGCTCCTCCCCCTCATGGCCGAGGATCAGCACATAATGGCCGCTGCGGTCGGAAAACAGGCCCTTGTAATCGTCATGGTCCCCGGACACGTTGGCGATGACCTGCCCGCCCCGGTCCAGGCACCGGAGCATCTCCTCCGGGTCGTTGGTGTGGCTGTATTTGAGGCCGTACTTTTCCGCCAGGGCCGGGCCCAGAATCCGCATCCGGGAACCCACCACGCCGTTGGCGCCGCAGTCCATGGCGAATTTGGACATCTCCTCCGGGGTCAGCCGGACACCCGTCAGATTGCCCAATGCCATGGCGGCACAGCACAGGCCGCAGCCGGAGGTGCCGATGTTCCGCCGGTCCTCCCGAACGCCGCCCCCCTCCGCATTGTGGTAGTAGTACACATGGGGGTAGCCCAACTGGTTAACATAATATATTCCTTCCCCCTTGGAGTCGGAAAGGGTCATCTCATAAATATCGCCGGTCCCGTCCTCGTTGTTGTTGAAGGCGCCGATGAACCGGTCCCCCCGGAGGAACAGGTTCTCGCTCTCTCCCACCATGGGCACCGGGATTTTGCGCAGGAAGGTGCCCTCCCAGTCAAAGACGAAGATCCAGTTGTTCCGGACACCGGTCTGGAAGAAGTAGATGAAATCCTCATCGCACTCCATACCCTGCTTGATGTGACCGTCCTCACCGGGCAGCAGCTTCCGGGGCTGAAAGTCCTCGTCCAGCAGCACAAAGTCATAGGTCCGGCTCTTCCCCGCCACATAGAGGCCCTTTTCCGGGCAGAAGGCCATGCTGTAATGGGGCTGGGGAATGGTGACGGTTTCCAGCAGCTCCAGCGTATCGGGATCCACAAAGGACACCCAGTCCGGATGAACGTCACAGTGGGAAATCACCAGCCGGTGGTGTTTTGGGTCATAGCAAAGGTCGTTGGCGTGATGCAGCGCCAGGGGCTTGCTGACCTGAATCACTTCCCACCGCTCCAGATCCACCTTGTGGATATAGCTCATGGCCGTCTCCGAAGGCCCCCGGGTCACCATGATGAAGTAGCCGTAAGTACCGTCGGTGCCGCCGCCCTGCATATGAAACCGGCTGTCCCCCACCACCCGGGGCAGGCTCAGCTTCTTCTCCAGCTTCACCGAAACGTCCCGGTGTGCCAGGGCTTTGAGGATATTGCTGACCGTCTGTTTCATAAAAATACCACCTTCCTGTTTCTGTTTTATATAGCACAATTATACCACCGGCCCTCAAAGCTTGTAAAATACAAGATATGGTATAGATAATATAATCCCCATCATATACCCCCACCCCCCTTGCACCAACGGCAAAAGTATGGTAGTATGATAAAAAGAAACTAAGAATGGACAATACAATGCCCAATGCCAAATTGGAGAAACGCAAAGCCTCCCTTGTGTAAAGGCTGCGTAGGTGCGAGGGGCAACGCAAAGCCTCCCTTGTGTAAAGGGAGGGGGACCGCGTTAGCGGTGGAGGGATTGCCGTGTAGGGATTGTGGTACGAATGTACAACGGTACAATCCCCCAGTCAGAAATCAGAGATTTCTGACAGCCCCCTTTGCACAAGGGGGCCATGACGTTGTACCGTTTCGGCATCGCGAACAAGGTGATCACGGATCGAACCGAGCGGCGAAGGTACGTAACGAATACCGCCAACATGGCGCACGGTACGATCACGTAACGAACCGAGCGGGGTTAACGCGTAACGACAAACGCCAACCTATGCACGAATATGCTGTCGGCCATGCCGACCGAAATGTCAGCCGGCACTGCCGACCGGGAGGTATATTATGGAACTACTGCAGCTTCGATATTTTCAAAAGGTGGCGGAACTGGAGAACGTCTCCAAGGCGGCCCGGTACTTTTCGGTACCCCAGCCCTCCATGTCCCAGGCCATCACCCGGCTGGAACGGGACCTGAACGTAAAACTCTTCGAGCGCCGCAACGGCAAGCTGTTCCTGAACAACAGCGGCCGCACCTTCCTGGTGTATGTGGAGCGGGTCCTGCGGGAGCTGGACCAGGGCGTAGCCGCCGTCACCGGCAACCAGGAGGTCATTTCCGGCCCCGTCAGCATCAAAATCATGGAAAACCACCGGTTCATCCTGACCTGCATCCCCAAATTCCAGGCTCTGTACCCGGAGGTCACCATCTCCGCCTCCCACGGCTATTACGAGGACCAGGAGGTCAACTACGACCTGTGCATCTCCTCCAAGCCCTCCTACAAGCGCATGACCGCCCATGCCCCCCTGATCCGGGAGCGGGTGGTGCTGGCGGTCCATGAGGACCACCCCTTCGCCCAGCGCAAGTCGGTGGACATTGCGGACCTTCAGGGCCAGCGGATCATCAGCCTGCCGGCCCAGGCGGAGCTGCACTCCAAAACCCTGAAGCTCTGCCGGGAACACGGCTTCGAGCCCATCATCCCGGTGGTCTGCGACGACCCCTACTTTATCCGTAAATATGTGTCCGAGAACATGGGCGTGGCCCTGGCCCCCTCCGTCTCCTGGCACGGCCGGTTCCGCCAGAACACGGTGCTGATCCCCATCGAGGCCCCCCAGATTTACGTGTGCTCCTACCTGATCTGGGACGACACCCACTACTGCTCCCCCGCCGCCCTCCGCTTCCGGGAGTTCCTCTTCGAAGAAGCCAAAGCCTTCTCCGAACCCTAGGGCCGCAGGGCGGCCAGCCAATTCGTGGCCGGCAGTGCCGGCGGACAATTCGTGCATAGGTTGGTGGGGATCGTTACGCATTAACCCCGCTCGGTTCGTTACGTTGCCGTACCGTGCGCCGGGTTGGTCTATATGTCCCCACCACCTGCGCCGCTCGGTTCGTTACATGATCACATTGTTCACGATGCGGAAATGGTGCAACGTCATGCCCCCCTTGTGTAATGGAACACGTCCACATGGCCCCCTTGTGCAAAGAGGAAACGTCTCATGGCCCCCTTGTGTAAAGGGGGCTGTCAGCGAAGCTGACTGGGGGATTGTACCGTTGGTCCTTCGTACCACAAACCCTAAACCGCAATCCCTCCGTCACGGCTTACGCCGTGCCACCTCCCTTTACACAAGGGAGGCTTTGCGTTGCCCCTCGCCCGGCGCAGCCTTCACACAAGGGAGGCTTTGTGCCTTCATCCACCACACAATTTGGCATTGGGCATTGATTGACAGCCGTTGTATAATGAAAATAAAACCGAAACCTGGAGCATTTTTATGGAATTCATTGAAATCACCGACTTTTCCGCCCCGGAGCTGGATGTTTTCGCCCGGCTGACGGAGGCCCAGCTATTAAACCGCTTCGAGCCCAAAAAGGGTATGTTCATTGCCGAAAGCCCCAAGGTCATCATG
>JAZSLC010000216.1:0-3921 GCA_045535175.1 Faecousia sp.
GCATGGAATCCCTCCATTCCAGTATTTTCTATATCATAGCAATTTTTTCCCGGAATTGCAATCTTTATATCACCGGACCGCAAAAAACGGGACGCACAAGCACAAGTCGGATCGTAGCCATGTCGTTCTGTGAGCCAAGGAGTTGTAGTTAACACTTGTCTTCCTAAGACCGCGGCCTCCGACTTGCATGGAATCCCTCCATTTCAGTATTTTCTATATCATAGCAATTTTTTCCCGGAATTGCAATCTTTATATCACCGGACCGCAAAAAACGGGATGCACAAGCACCCCGTTTGATGTATTATTTCAGTTCGTCGGACCAGGCGGCCAGGCTTTCCGGCAGTTTCAGCTGACCGCTCAAGGCATCCCGCTCTTTGCGCCAGCAAGTAAAATACCGATCCCATTCGGACATCTGATTGTATTTGTCCTGGAACCCCTGAAGAATCTTCACTGTCAATTCCAACTGGGTAATCAGTTCCGCCATCTTCTCCGCCCGCTCGGCATCCACAAAGAAATACTGATAGCGAAGATTATCATTGGCGGTGATACCATAACCCTTCAAAATCCGTTCCCAAATCCTGTCAAACAAAACCCGATATTCCACGGTTTCTTCCTCGCGCATGGGGGCATCCGGATATATATGCGTTGCATCCCGGAGCGCATTATCGAAACTCCATGTGACCACTTCTGCAGGCTCTACCCCTTCTCTGTGAAACTCTTCCAGCAAGTAGTCCGCCCACCACGCAAGTTCTGCAAATTGTACTTGCATCCTCATAGAACCGGAATACAGTTGATCCCCATAACGACGGTTGTTAATAGCTACCTGAATGCAACACTGGAAGAGAATTACAATCACCTGGATAATGCATAAAAGAATCATAAACTTTTTCTTACTCATGGGCTCCTCCTTAGCGAAAGCATCAATATACAGTCATAGAATATGGCTAAAGCACACAAGGCTAGGACTCAATGCCAGCTTGTGTGCTATACTATGCTGATTTTCAGGATCACCCTGGCAGCAGGGAGCGCACAGAAGCCGAAGCGGGATTTCGTTTCAACATTCATGGCACTCACCTCCTGTTTCCTTTTTATTCCAGTATATCATTTCCGGGAAAGATTGTCAATACATATCAATAATACACGAACTACTAAACTTTTTACAGAATTTGAAATATATATCTTGCGCCGCCTGTCTCCAAATCGTTCGCGCCATCCCGAGCGCAACGAAGTGGAGTCGAAGGATCTTCTACGTTTCAACAATGGATTTCGCACAAGATTCTTCGGAACGCGCCTGGCGGCGCGGCTCAGGATGACGCACGTTATTTTAGTATATTTCGCATATAAAACCCGGTTGCCATGGAAGCAGAATTGCATGGAACGCTCTTGTAAGAATCAACAATCTTACTGATGGCCCAGACGCACCAGCTTCAAGCCCCCATAAAGCCGGGTTCAGAACTATTATCTGTCCTGACCGGGCTCCCAGGGTTGGGATAAATCAGGTCCCACCTGGAAGGTCAGCACAATATATCGCTGCCCTTGATCGGAATGGCGGAGTTCCATGCACAAACCCCAGGCATAACCATTTTTGAACTTGCTTTTCTCCATGTACGCTTCTATGTATTTGGCATATTCCGGATGATGCTCCCGGGTGAATGAATGTATACTCCAGGTATTGCCTATCCCGATGCTCTCACCATTCTTCCCTTTCTCAATGTCCTCCTGGGTAAAAACATAATCGTTTGGCTGACCAAAAAGTTCAATCAGCTTGTCACGCATGGGCACCACCCCGGAAAGATCATCCACCGGCACGTAGTAAAGGAAACCGTAAATTCGGTCAGCGCCTGCATCCAGCATCAGGGCCGATTGGAAGGTATGGTTGCAGAATGAATAGGTTCCGGGAACCTGATAAACAAAGGGACCAAGTTCAGTTAGGTCAGATTCCTGCAGCTTCAGCTGTTTCAGTGCATCCGCTTTGGTTTCGCCAATGACAGCCTTAAATTCATCATGTCCTTCCGGGTAGGGGCTTTTCTTTCCGCAGCTGGCAAAGCTAAGGATCATCACCAGACACAGGATCACACAAAGAAGTCGAGTTTTCATATGAACCACCTTTCTCAAAACAAATATACCATAATAAATATGCACACAAGACGGCTGTTCGCTTCAACATTCATGGCGCTCACCTCCTGTTTCCTTGTATTACCAGTATAGCAGGCATCTTCACTATTGTCAAGCATTGCTTTTGTTACAAAAGTATTATTGACAGATTCATCTGTCTGTGTTACACTGATTACAAAGAGTAGAAGGAGGTGCAGCAATGTCCGGAAACGACGGTTTACCGAATTTTCGCAGGGGTGTCATGTCCCTGGTGATTCTGTCGCTTCTGAAGCGAGAGGATATGTATGGTTATCAGCTTGTTCAGGAAACGGCCCAGCGCAGCGGCGGGAATCTGACCACCCAGGAAGGCTCCTTGTACCCCGTTCTCTACAAGCTTCTGGATCAGGGCTACATTTCCGACAGGCGCATCCCGGTGGGCAAACGGATGACCCGTATCTATTACCACCTGGAACCTGCGGGAGCAGCCTATCTGGAAGAACTGATCAAAGAATATGAGGCCATCACCACCGGGGTGCTGCGGATCATCAACAGCAAGGAGGGATCCACCGATGAATAAGAGAATACTGAACCGCTATTTCAGGGCTCTTCGGAAACAGCTGTTATGTGACAGAACACATAAGGAGCGGATTCTTTCGGACCTGCGGCTGAACGCGGAGCATTGGGTGCAGACCCATCCGGAGGCTGACGAAGCCGCATTTCTGGAAGCCTTTGGCACCCCGGAGGAAATCGCCGCCTCTTACATGGAGGAAATGGGCCTTGCGGCAGCAGGCAAAAAGGCGCTTCGGAACCGGGCCCGGAACATTACGGTCATTGCAGCCGGGGTCCTTCTGGTTCTGGCAGTTATCGTTATCCTCTCGGTCACCACAGATCTGTTTCCCATCCGGCAAACAACCTCCATCAATCCCATGGAATACATTGCCCAGATCGGCCTCCCCTGGGATGCGGCTATGGAAAATCTGGGTCTGAATTCCCAGCAGCTGGAAGAGGTTTCTATCGGTCTGTTCAAAACGCCCCGGAAAGCCTCCTTCTACAGCTATGATTTCGATGTGTATCTGATCCTCGGCAAGTGGGGCAACTACGTCAAGGCTTTCGAATACTATCTGGAAGATGTGGACCCCAAGGATTTCGCCAAACTGAACGATGCCATGATTGCCCTGTACGGAGATCAGCACCCCGGAAAAATCAACCGGGACACCGTGGATGCCTTCCTTGCAGGAACAGAGCCCAAGTCCCTCCAATGCAGCTGGATCATCCGAAGCTATGAACCCGGAGAACTGGAAGAATACCGCCCCGCCGCTAACAAAGCTCATTATTGGCCCAACAATCCTGATTATGACGACTACATTCTGTGCACCCTCATGCTGATCCGGGATGAAACAGGAAGCTACCGCATCTCCCTGAGCTATAGTCTTAATGTCCGTTAGAATCCCAATACATAGAAAAACCGCCGGTGGCAAATGCCATCGGCGGTTCGTCATTCAGATGTTAGCCAGGGTGCGGAGGGTGTCGGCCAGGTCGGTGGCTTCCCAGGGGCGGCCGGCAACGCCGAAGTGGCCCTCGGAGGCGGTGACGGAGTAGATGGGGGCCCGGAGGTTCAGCTTGCGGATGATGCCGGCAGGGGTCATATCGCAGGTCTTGCGCAGCAGGGCGGTCATCTCTTCGTCCGCGATCAGGCCGGTGCCGTAGCTGTCCACCCGGACGGAAACAGGCTCCGCCACGCCGATGGCGTAGGCCAGCTGCACCTGGACCTGCTTGGCAAGGCCGGCAGCCACCAGGTTCTTGGCCATGTAACGGGCCATGTAAGCA
>JAZSLC010000132.1:0-7105 GCA_045535175.1 Faecousia sp.
TTATGCAGCACACCAACCGGGGCAACTTCACCCTGGGTGTTGCCCTGGGTATCATTCTTTTGACAATTTCCCTGATTGTGAATATTGTCATCTCCCTGCTGCAAAGGAGGCTGAGCCGATGAAGATTCTCCCCTTCTCCAAGACCTACGAGGGACGAACCGTGCTGGACTTCCCCGGTACGGAGCTGCAGCCCGGGAAGATCTATGCCGTCATCGGAGCCAACGGCAGCGGAAAATCCACCTTCGCTAAAATTCTCGCCGGGGTTCTGAAGGCTGACCGCAGGGGCAGCTTTCTGGACACCCCGTCCGTGGGCTATATGCCCCAGAAAAATTATGCCTTCCGCATGGGCACCAAAGCAAACATCCTCCTGAACGGTCAGGACGCAGACCGGGCAGATGCGCTGATGGATGCCATCCAGATCCGACACCTGGAAAACAAGCGGGCTGACCGGCTCTCCGGCGGTGAGACTGCCCGGATGGCACTGGTGCGGCTGATGATGAAACGTTATGATGTGGCGATCCTGGACGAGCCCACCGCCGCCATGGATATGGAGACCACACTGCTGTCAGAGAATCTGATTTCGCAGTATGTCCGGGAAACCGGCTGTGCATTGATTCTGGTGACCCACTCTTTGCAGCAGGCACGGCGCATTGCGGACGAGATCTGGTATTTTCACAAGGGAAAGCTGCTGGAATCCGGCGGGAAAGAACAGGTTCTTTATGAGCCGAAAACCCTGGAAACCAGGCAGTTTCTGGATTTTTACGGCATTTGATGGAGGTGCCCCATGCTGAAAAAACTCTACATCGAGCCCACCACCAAATGTAACTTAAACTGCAAAATGTGTTTCCGCCACACCTGGTTTGACGAACCCATCTGCGACCTTTCCCTGGAAGATTACCGGCGGGCTTTGGAAACTATGCCCAAATCGGTGGAGATGATTTTCTTCGGCGGCATGGGCGAGCCGCTGTTCCACAAGGACATTCTCACCATGATCCGCCTTGCCGCCGAAACCGGCGCGGATGTGGAACTGCTGACCAACGGAACCCTTCTCACGGAAGCTATGATCCACGGCATTTTGGACGCGGGGCTGACCCGGCTCTGGATCTCCATTGACGATCTGGAAACCGACTCCTCCATCAATGCCGACAGCGACAGTGGCGCGGAGCATTCCGGTCACGACCATTCCGGCAGAGTGCTGAGCAATATCCGCACCCTGAACAAGATCCGCCAGAAGCGCATCAGCAGCATTTCTCTGGGTATCACCTTCGTGGCGATGAAGAGCAATGTCCACCAGCTGGCGAAGCTGCCTTTCTTCATTGCCCAGCATCTGGTGGACGAGGTGAATGTGTCCAACATCTCCCCCACGGACGAAGCATCCCAGGAGGAGATGCTCTACACAGGACTTGTGAATATGTACACCGGCCCCGGCAAGGGAAGTGTGCTGCCCACGGTTCGACTGCCCTACTTCGATATGAACAGCCCGGAAGCGGCGGAGGGCATCCGCAGCCTGATGCGCAAGCAGAATTTTAACCTCTATTTCAACGATCAGCCGGTGCTGCGGAAAACCGGCTACTGTAAGTTTGTCCGGGAAGGCATGACGTTTGTCCGCTCAGACGGCAAGGTGTGTCCCTGCATGGCGCTGCTGCACAACGGCTATACATACATGCACAATATCCGTCGGAAGATCACCCACTGCTCTTTCGGAAATATCAGGGAAGCACCTCTGTCCGAGATCTGGAGCAGCAAGGAATACAAGATCTTCCGCAGAAAATTCGACGAATTCGAATTTGCCTCCTGTCTCTACTGCGGCCACTGCGAGCTGTTCGAGGAGAATCAAGAGGACTGCATCGGCAATACGCACCCCGCCTGCGGCGGTTGCCTGTGGGCAGAAGGTGTGCTGAGCTGTCCCTGAGTGTTCAAATACAAAACAGAGCGCCTGTGGAGCCGATCCGCCAGCCGCTCTGTTTTACTTTATGTGCGATATGTCGCGGGGTGCAACAGCACAACAGTTGTGGGTGTACCTCGAAAACCTGTGTGAAATGATACGAAACAACAGGAAATAGCATATACTCTCAGATGTGCACGACTTGTGCAATGGTACAAAAAACGGTATAATAAAGGAATAAATTCTGTTGATTTGTGCTGTATGATGGATGGGTATACCCTGTTTTAAAGGCAATTTGATTGTACAGCATGCAGCTATATTTATTACCCCCAACAGGAAAACAACCGGAGGTGTGTTATGAAAATTCTTGTCTGTGTCAAGCAGGTGCCCGGTTCCAGTAATGTGGAAGTGGATCCAGTCACCGGTGTTCTGAAACGTAGCGGCATTCCCAGTAAGATCAACCCCTACGATCTGTATGCCATCGAAACCGCGCTGTCCCTGACAGAGGCCTTTGGCGGCACCGTAGAAACCCTGACCATGGGACCTCCCCAGGCGAAAGCCGTCATTCAGGAAACCGTCTGTATGGGTGCCCGAAAAGGCACTGTGCTGACGGACCGAAAATTTGCCGGCGCGGACGTACTGGCCACCGCCTACACCCTTTCCCAGGGTGTCCGCAGATGCGGTGATTTCGATCTGATCCTCTGCGGCAAGCAGACCACCGACGGCGATACCGCCCAGGTGGGTGCGGAACTGGCAGAATATTTGGGTATTCCCAACGTATCCAATGTACTGTCCATTGAAGACTGCCGGGATGGAGAACTGCACCTGACTGCCAGCCTGGACGAAAAAATCGTAACTATGGCCATATCCCTGCCCTGTCTGATCTCCGTGGATGGGGATATCAACACCCCCCGTCTGCCTTCCTATAAGATCAAGAAGACCCTGACGGAAGATTCTGTGTCTTTTCTGACCTTTGCGGATTTTGCAGATCAAGACGAAAGCCATTATGGTCTTTCCGGCTCTGCTACCCAGGTGGAACGGATTTTTCCACCGGAAAAAGTGAGCCAGAAGCAGACCATCGATGCAGATTCCGAAGCCGCCGCACAGGCGCTGTATCAGCTCCTGCTGAATAAGAAAATGCTGTAAGGAGGTGCCGCGAAATGGGAAAACTGGTAATCAATCGTAATCTTGTAACCCCGGAAAAGGCGGAAACTCTGATGCAGCTCTGTCCCTTCGGTGCCATTTCCTACGAAAACGAAAAGCTGGATATTTCCTCTGGATGTAAGATGTGCAAAATGTGCGTCCGAAAGGGTCAGGGTCTGGTGGAATTCGTGGAAGAAACCAAGGAAATCGACAAAAATCTTTGGAAGGGTATCTGTGTCTATGCCGACTGCACCGGCGGACAGATCCACCGGGTCACCTTTGAGCTTTGCGGCAAGGCACAGGAACTGGCCGCCGTTACCGGACATCCGGTGTATGCTTTGGTTATCGGCCATAATGTGGCCGACTGTGCCGAAACACTGCGGCACTACGGTGTGGACAAGGTCTTCATCTATGACCACGAAGCCTTCGCGGATTTTCGCATTGAACCATACACAGAAGCATTCTGCGACTTTATTGAAAAGGAAAAACCCTCCTCCATTCTGGTAGGTGCCACCAACCTGGGCCGCCAGCTGGCCCCCCGTGTGGCTGCCCGCTGCCGCACCGGTCTGACTGCTGACTGCACTGTGCTGGAAATGAAGGGAAATACCGACCTGGTCCAGATCCGCCCCGCCTTCGGCGGCAACATCATGGCCCAGATCGTGACCCCCAACACCCGTCCCCAGTTCTGCACCGTCCGGTACAAGGTCTTCGCGGAACCCAAGCCCACGGAAGATCCCTCCGGCGAGATCGTTGCCATGGCAGTTTCGGATACGATGACCCGCTCTGCTGTGGAAGTTCTTGCCACCGTCACCAAACCCAAGGATATCGACATTGCTGAAGCGGAAGTGATCGTGGCGGTGGGCCGCGGTGCCTCTTCCGAATCCATGCGGGCCATGGCCGGAGAACTGGCGGATCTGCTGGGTGGCGTGGTTGCCTGCACCAGACCGCTGGTGGAAAGCAATGTGTTCGATGCCAAACACCAGATCGGCCTGTCCGGCAGAACCGTCAAGCCCAAACTGATCTTCACGCTGGGCATTTCCGGCGCGGTTCAGTTTGCCGCCGGCATGAAGTCCTCGGACTGTATCATCGCCATCAATTCCGATCCCAACGCACCCATCTTTGACGTGGCCCACTACTGCGTCATCGGTGACGTAAACGAAATCCTGCCCAAACTGATTGACAAGATCAAGGGGGTGTCCTGATGTACAATACCGTTACTGCGGCAGATATTGCCCATTTAGAATCCATCGTGGGCCGGGCCCACGTCCTTACCGGCGAAGCCATCAACCCCGACTATGCCCACGACGAACTGGGCGGCATCGAGCGGATGCCGGAAGTTCTGGTACGGGTACATACCACGCAGGAAGTTTCCGCAATCATGCGGCATGCCTATGAACGGAACATTCCCGTCACTGTCCGGGGCAGCGGAACCGGTCTGGTTGGCGCTGCTGTGCCCATCCACGGTGGCATTCTGCTGGAAACCACCAAAATGAATCAGATCCTGAAACTGGACAGCAACAATCTGACAGTTACTGTACAGCCTGGTGTTCTTCTGATGGAACTGGCTGCGTTCGCGGAGGAAAATGACTTCCTCTATCCCCCGGACCCCGGCGAAAAGTCTGCTACCATCGGCGGCAATATCTCCACCAATGCCGGCGGCATGCGGGCCGTAAAGTACGGCGTCACCCGGGACTATGTCCGTTCCCTGACGGTGGTGCTCCCCAACGGTGAAATCCAGACATTCGGCGCTGCGGTTGCCAAGAACTCCTCCGGCTACAGCCTGAAGGATCTGATCATCGGTTCCGAAGGCACCCTGGCCATTATCTGCGAAGCAGTGCTGAAACTGGTGCCCTTGCCCAAGGTCTCCATCAGCCTGCTGGTGCCCTTCCCAGATATGAAAACCGCCATTGAAGCGGTGCCCCACATCATCCGCTCCAAGGTGACGCCCACCGCCATTGAGTACATGTCCCGGGATACCATTCTCTTCTCCGAAAGCTACTTAGGCAAGCGCTTCCCGGATACAAAGAACGATGCTTACATTCTGCTGACCTTCGATGGCAATACCGATGCCCAGGTGGAACAGGATATGTCCACCGTAGCAGAACTCTGCCTGCAGATCGGTGCGCTGGACGCATACATCGTGGATACCGAGGAGCGGAAAAAGTCTGTCTGGTCCGCCCGCGGCGCCTTCCTGGAGGCCATCAAGGCCTCCACCACCGAGATGGACGAGTGCGACGTGGTTGTCCCCGGCAATCAGGTGGACACCTTCATTAAATACACCCATGAACTGGCGGCAGAATTTAACGTCCGCATCCCCAGCTTCGGTCATGCCGGTGACGGCAATCTCCATGTCTATATCTGCCGTGACGCATTGAACGATGCGGATTGGGGAAATGTGAAGAATGCCATTTTTGACCGGATGTATGCCAAGTCCGTGGAATTGGGTGGTCTGGTTTCCGGTGAGCACGGCATTGGCTACGCTAAGAAAGAATTCCTGAAGCGGCAGTACGGGCAGACGCCGATTGCGCTGATGCAGGGCATTAAGCAGGTCTTTGACCCCAAGAATATCCTGAATCCCGGCAAGGTCTGTTTCTGAGTTTGAAAGGAGGCCATTCCTATGACAATTTCGGTTCCTTATGGCAGAACAAGCCTTTCTGCAGAACTTCCGGAAGAACGTCTTTGCGCAGTACTGAAGAGTTCTTTGGAGCAGTACATACCCCCTATGGTGGAAACCGAGCTGGTGGAGGAGGCCCTCCGCACCCCCATCGGTGCTCCTTCTCTGGAAGAATTGGCTGCGGACAAAGAAAATATTGTACTGATTGCCAGTGACCACACCCGGCCCGTGCCCAGCAAAGTGCTGGTGCCTCCCATGCTGAAGGCCATCCGCCGTGGCAATCCAAATGCCAAAATCACGATTTTGATTGCTACCGGCTGTCACCGCGGCACCACAAAAGCGGAGTTGGTTGAAAAATTCGGCCCGGAAATCGTGGAAAGGGAGAAAATCGTCATCCATGACTGTGCCGCGGAAGCGGATATGGTCACCATCGGTACCCTGCCCTCCGGCGGCTGCCTTCGGATTAACCGGATTGCCGCAGAAGCAGATCTTCTGGTCAGCGAAGGTTTCATTGAACCCCATTTCTTCGCCGGTTTCTCCGGCGGCCGGAAGAGTGTCCTCCCCGGCATCGCCGCCAGAGAAACGGTATACTGGAATCACAATGCGGAATTTATTGCATCCCCCCTTGCCCGTACCGGCATTCTGGAGGGCAATCCCATTCACCGGGATATGCTCTATGCAGCCCGTAAGGCAAAGCTGGCCTTTATCTGCAACGTAGTCATCAATGCTGAACACCGGGTTGTGGGCGCTTTTGCCGGTGACTGTGAACAGGCCCATGTGGCGGGCACGGAGTTTTTGAAAGGTCTGTGCCAGTGCCGGAAAGTTCCTGCCGACATCGTCATTACCTCCAACAACGGCTACCCCCTGGATCAGAATATCTACCAGGCTGTCAAGGGTATGACCGCCGGCGAAGCCAGCTGCAAGGACGGCGGTGTCATCATCATGGCTGCTGCCTGCAATGACGGTCACGGCGGTGAATCCTTCATGAAGACCATGACGCAGAATCTGACACCTGCCCGGATTCTGGAGCAGATTCAGGCTACCCCCAAGAAAGACACCGTCCCCGATCAGTGGGAAAGCCAGATTCTGGCCCGGATCCTGTCCAAATTCCATGTGGTTCTCGTTACCCAGGCGGATCCCGAGTTGGTGACAGCCATGAAAATGCACCCAGCCACAGATCTGGAGCAGGCACTGCAGATTGCTGAGCGGCTCCTGGGCAGAACCCCCGCCATCACTGTGATCCCTGAGGGTATCTCCACCATCATCATTTGACCTATGTTT
Organism: Faecousia sp.; assembly: GCA_045535175.1. Taxonomy (GTDB): domain Bacteria; phylum Bacillota; class Clostridia; order Oscillospirales; family Oscillospiraceae; genus Faecousia. The sequence goes on from JAZSLC010000132.1 coordinate 6,924, forward strand.
CCTTTTGTGATTCATAATTGAGGCATAACTCGCAACCCTGCAAGCAATGCCACCTGGTACCCAGATTGACAAAGCCACCTGTTTTCCGTTCCGGAAAGCGGGTGGCTTTTTCGCTTGTTGAGGCTCCTGCCCCAAGCCCCGGCGAACAGTTTCTGTTCTGGGTAACACAGAAAATTTCTGTG
>JAZSLC010000095.1:0-5535 GCA_045535175.1 Faecousia sp.
GCATTTTTACCCGATACATACCGGATAATACAACACCGGAATCGACGTAGAAGCAGACACTTGTAATCCGATTACGGTGCAACCACCCAAAGAAAGGACGGACCGAAATGACATCCGCAGAAGCAATGCTCTATCAACTGAAAAATCTGAAGGGCAAGCCGCTGAAGCAGAAACTGGAGCATATCTTTACCTATTACTGGATTCCCATTCTGGTGGTGGCGGTAACATTATGCTTCATCGTGGCCTATACCGTCCATCTGGCTACCGTGAAGGAGCCGGGATTGACAGTCACCTGCATCAATGCCTATGCTCAGCGGGATCAGGCGGAAGCCTATATGACAGCCTTCGCACAACGGGCCGACATCGACCTGGAGCAATATGAGGTAAGACTTTCCGCTGACCTGCGTATTTCAGACGATAATCTGTTGGAAGCTTATGATACGTTCCAGGTTTTGGGCGCCCATATGGCTGCACAGGCCATCGATATGTTGGTTTCGGATCCGCAAACCCTGTGCCCATTTATCTACCAGGATGCATTCGCCGATCTGACCCAGGTGCTGAGCCCGGAGCAGCAAGCCCAATACGGGGCTTATTTCCTTTACATGGATCTGGCCGTTCTGGAAGGGCAAGAGGCCGAAACCGTAGCAGAATACCCGGATCCGTCCAAACCGGAATTGATGGCAGAACCTGTACCGGTGGCCCTGCTGCTGCCGGAAAACAGCAGTTTTTGGCAGCTTTGTTATTCCCAAACGCAGGGGCCGGTGGCCATCTGCATCTTGGGGAACACGCAAAACACCGACAATGCACTGGCATTTTTGGACTTTATTACGGAATAAAAAAGCCCTGCTGCAATAATGCGCTCATCTTCCTGGTGTAACCTTTGCCGCCGATGCTGTGGGCATCGTATCAGATCCTATATTATTTTACCTTGGAGGAATAAACAATGGCAAAACTGAACATTGGTTGGTCCGAAGTAAGCATTACGCCCGACAAGAAGATTTCCCTGGCGGGCCAGTTCGCGGAGCGGATCAGTGAATACGTGGAAAAGCCTATCACCGTCACCGCCATGGCTGTGGAAGCAGGGAATGAGCAAATGATCCTCTGCTCTGCGGACCTGGTAAGCACCAACTGGAATCTGGTGCAGGCTGTGCGGCAGCGCCTTGCGGGCAATGACCTGGGCATCGATCCCATGAAGATCATACTATCAGCCATACACACTCACACGGGGCCTTCTTATACTCGCACCAGCCGTATTAATGACCCGAAAAGTGCCTTCGGAAATTTAAAAGTGTTGGAGACTTTCCTTGGAGAGCACCAAAAATATGTTCCAGCGGCCAACATCAGCGACAACAACCCGGAGATTATGGTAGGGGACGAGATGCTGCAGTTCCTCATTGAGCGCATCACCCAGGCCGTTCTGGAAGCATGGCAAAACCGGGCTCCCGGTTCCTTTACCAATGCCTTCGGCCGGGCCGCTGTGGGTATGTGCCGCCGCGTTACTTATTCCGACGGCACCGCCCAGATGTGGGGCAATACCAATACCGCTGTCTTTGATGCAGTGGAAGGCGGCTCTGATACCGGTATCGAACTGATGTACATCCACAATGAAGCCGGCAAGCTGACGGGCATCGTGGCCAACCTGGCCTGCCCTGCCCAGTGCGTCCAGCACCGGCTGTTTGTGTCTCCGGACTTCTGGGGCGAAGCCAAGATGCTTCTTCGGCAGCACTTTGGCGAGGACATTCAGCTTCTGGCCCTGTGCAGTGCCGCCGGTGACCAGTGCCCCGTGGATCTGGTACGCTGGGTCAATCCTGAGAGCGACATCCACGACCCCAACTGCGAGCGGGATAATCCTCCCAAGCGTAAGGCTGACCCCAGTATGTTTGATCTCGCCGGAATGCGCCGGGCGGGCAAGCGGATTGCCCGGGAGATCATCGATGTTTACGAAGAGGGCCTGGACGAGGCCCAGAGCGACGTTATCTTTACCCACAAGGTCAGCGATTACCGCCTGCCCCTGCGCCGGGCCACTCTGACGGAAGCCGAAACCGCCAAGGCCGCCATCCGGGACTACCTCCGTGACAAGCCCGGCAACGTGGACTTCAACGACATGGCAAAGCTCCAGCGCCACCTGGGTATTCTGGGCCGGATGACCCTGCAGGACCATGTGGAAAACCTCCCTACTGAGGTTCACGTGATCCGGATGGGAACCGTAGCCTTTGCCACCAACCCCTTCGAGCTGTTCCTGGACTACGGCAACCAGATCAAGGCCCGTGCCCAGTGCGAGCAGACTTTCCTGGTGCAGCTTGCCAACGGCGCGGAAGGGTACCTCCCCACCGAAAAAGCAGAAAAAGGCGGCCATTACAGTGCCTTCATCGCCAGCGGCACCGTAGGCCACATCGGCGGCGAAATGCTGGTACGCCAAACCCTGGAAGACATCAACAATATGTTCAGATAACCAAAGATGGGTATTTAACACCGTGCAGCTTTCATTTTAGGAGGAAGTGCTATGCTGATGAAACTCAAAGACGGAAAGTCCAAAGTTTTAACCCTGAGCTACGATGACGGAGTGGTGCAGGATATCCGGATGGTGGAGATTCTGGACAAGCACGGAATCAAGTGTACTTTCAACATCAACACAGGCCTGTATTTGCCGGAGGATGTTCAGCGGGAGAGGTTTTACGGACGGCTTAAACGATCCGAAGCCCTGGCACTGTATAAGAACTCTCCCCATGAGGTGGCCGTTCACTCCCTGACCCATCCATTCCTGGAAACCCTTAAGAAGCCCCAGGTGCTGGTGGAGATTCTGGAAGACCGGAAGAATATCGAAGCCCAGTATGGCACCCTTGCCCGGGGAATGGCTTATCCTCAGGGAACCTACAGTGACATGGTGCTGGAAGCCCTGGAGGCCTGCGGCATCTGCTACAGCCGGACAGTAAAGTCCACTGAGGATTTTAAGTTCCCCGAAAACTGGCTGACACTCCACCCCACCTGCCACCACAAGAATCCCAGGCTTATGGAGCTGGCAAAGAAATTCGTGGAGGAAAAGCCCCGGTATATGGCCCGGAACTGGATGTTCTACCTTTGGGGCCATACCTATGAATTCGACAATGACGACAACTGGAACGTCATCGAGGAATTTGCCGCCTACATCGGCGGAAGGGACGATATCTGGTACGCTACCAATATCGAGATCTATGACTATGTCAAAGCTTATGAGGCACTGCGTGTCAGCGTGGATGAGCGTATCATTCACAACCCCACCGACATTGATGTGTGGTTTTATCAACAGGGAAAAATACACTGCGTAAAGGCCGGACAAACACTTCAGCTCTGAACAGGCACCCTATAAAGAATATTGCTGGATTCCTTTGCTTCAGTGAAGTGAATGCCCCTTCGAATCTTTGCAGGTCTCGATTGCCTTGTAGTATTCGTTTGAAGCGCCGGAGTACACCTTCCACTATGTTAAAACAACATTGGCAAACCTACCTCCTACATTGCCGCCTGACGTACCAGAAAGGACCTGCGTTCTTCCCGGATCGGTTGCGTAGCCCACATCGGCGGCGAAATGCTGGTGGGACAAGCCCCGGAAGATATAAACAGTATGTTTGGATAATCGAATATGTATAAGAGAAATAAGTAGCTTACAACAATTCGATGTCATGGAACGCAATTTATGATTGACGGCGGGTTGGATATAAAGTTCATCCGAAATGATTATCCTATTATATTGCACAAAAAAGCGAGAGAACTGGGTATTTCTCAAAAGGGGATACTATCAGCGACTACTGATGTGTTGTGAGAGGTAAGGTGTTAGGCTTATGAATAGCATTTATCTAATATCTATCATAATTGGTTTGGCTTTACAAAATGTTGCAAAGAAAGCATATAATGAGAAAGCCGGAGGTAAAGGTGTCTATTTCTTCACTGCCTTATCCAGCGTAGCTGCGTTGCTGTTTTTTGTATTTTCTCCCGGCGGGTTTCAGTGGAATGCGGCTGTAATCGGCTATGCTATTGCGTTTGCATTTGTTTACGCGGTTACATCGGTATCAGCTGTAATTGCATTCGAATGTGGCTCTCTTTCTTTGACAACGCTGATTTGTTCCTATTCTTTGATGATTCCTACGGTGTATGGACTGATCATTTTGCATGATCCGGTAGGCAAAGGATTGTTTCCGGGCCTTGCGCTCCTTGTGGTCTCCCTTGTGCTGACCAACAAAAAAAGCGCGAGTGTACCGATCACGCCGAAGTGGATTGTGAGCGTAAGCATATCCTTTCTTGCCGGCGGCATGTGTACGGTCGTACAAAAAATGCAGCAAGTAGCATTTGATGGTGCCTATAAAAATGAGTTTATGATCATGTCTTTGCTCATTGTTGTAGTGACGATCGGGATTATTTCAGCTAAATACGAAGGAAAAGAAACTGCAGTGTATGCTAAAAAAGGGTGGCTTTTGGCCACGGCGTGTGGCGTGATGAATGGAATGGTAAATCTGTTCGTTATGATATTGTCCGGTAAAATGCCGGCTTCTGTGATGTTCCCCCTGGTATCGGCTGGAGGAATTGTTGTTACATACATTCTGGCTAAAGTGATCTACAAAGAGAAGCTGTCTTTCACGCAGCAAATCGGGTACGTACTTGGCGTTTTGGCTGTTGTCCTTTTGAATATCTGACAGTGGTTTTTATGGCAAAAAACATCTAAAAAAGCAAGAAAGTCTTTTACATTTTGTTCTCATTTTTCTCATCATGACACCCTTGCTTACATTTCAACGATCAGAGCCCAAAAGTTCAAACGCGGCATTTACAATTACAGCATCTACACGGATCTGAATCTGAACTGGGTAATCTGAATGCCAAATATCTCCCCTGCTGTCATACGGTAGGATTTATTACCGTCAGGTGGTAACTAACAAAACGAAAGAAACAAATAACGCCCTGGGGGCTGTCGGGTGACAGTTCCCAGGGCGTTGCTGGTGGTTTTACAAAATCCGCGAAATTATTGGATTTTCACAATTGGTAAAGTGATTGGATTTACACAATTTTAGGGTTGATAATTTTACAGAGGGATTTTCAAAAATATCTCGGGGTTTTCGTTTTGGGGAGTCAATGGGTGATCTTTTGTGCTGCCTTGTCCGCTGTATGCTTTCGGCGTATGGGTCACGGTATGGGTCAGCAGATTTGACCCATATTGTTTTTGCCTCAAAAAGTTAAGAACCCCGCCGTTTTCGTGATGAAAACGGGGGTTTTTGGTTGCGGAGGCAGGACTCGAACCTACGACCTCCGGGTTATGAGCTGCTCTCAGCCTAATTTTTCGTTGCAGCACAACAGCTTTTTGCGGTTTTTACCGCTATTTTCGAACTAACCCGGAGGTCATCAGTCCAATCCGTCCTGGCTTGTCCACTCGCTGATATCGTGGTATGGGTCAGCGTATGGGTCAAACTTCATATCCAAATCTTACGGTACAATCAGCCAAAAGTCTGTCCCTGTCCCTCTTCCTGCCGCTTCATCAATTGGCCCAGAATATCTCCCACATTATCTTCCTTC
>JAZSLC010000072.1:0-4932 GCA_045535175.1 Faecousia sp.
GAAGCCAAAGCCGGCCACGTCACCGTTGGCGGTGCAGTTGGCGGTGGTCAGGGAGTAGACGAAGCCGCCCATGCCTGCCAGAGCGCCGGAAATGGTGGTACCGGCGTAGCGCATATGGTAGACATTGATGCCAAGGCTGTCAGCAGCCTGGGGATTTTCACCGCAGGCCCGGAGCCGCAGGCCAAAGCGGGTCTTGTAGAGAATGATGGACAGCACCACAAAGAGGATGATGCAGATGTAGGTCGCCAGATAAACCTTGTTCAGGAAGGTCTCACCCAGGAAGCCCAGGTCCACATTCTTGTCAATCCCAAAGGTGGACTTCTTGATCATAAACCAGGAGGCCGCATCGCCGGACTTCATCTGCAGGGTATTCTGGTTGGCCAGAATACGAACCAGGAACAGCACCAGCGCCGGAGCCATCAGGTTCAGGGCCGTGCCGCCGATGGTCTGATCGGCCTTCAGATTGATGGAAGCGAAGCTCAGCAGCAGGGAGAAGATGGCACCCATAATGGCGGCCATCAGCATGGCACCCAGCTCCAGACCCTGCAGAAGCAGCCAGTTGCCGTTACGGACCGCGTTGTTAAACACATCCAGGTCCTGCATACTGCGAACAAACAGAACACCCACGAATGCGCCGAAGATCATAATACCTTCCAGGGCCAGGTTGATGATACCGCTGCGCTCGGCGAACACACCGGCCAGTGCCACGATCATCAGGGGAACGGCGAACATCAAAGTTTGCTGAATGATGAATGTCATGCCTGCTCGCCTCCTTTCTCATTGGCATCGGGTTTGGGTTCTGCGGCGGGTTCCGCCTTCACCGGAGCGGACTCTTTCTTCCTGCGGCCGCTGAGAACCATGCGGAGCAGCATGGAGAAGGCACTCAGGTAGACGATGAAGGAAATAATCACATCGGTAATATACTCGTTATAAGCGGTCAGGCCCGTCAGACGCTGTCCAACGATGTCCAGCATGGCCATGAACATACCGGAGAAGATGACACCGATGGGACTGTTGGAAGCCAGCAGGGCCACGGGGATGCCGTTGAATCCCACGGCAGGCAGTGCCTGATAAGTGGACCAGAAGAACTCAGTATTACCTGCCAGCCAGTACAGAGCGGCACCGGCACCGGCCAGGCTGCCGGCAATGGCCATACTCAGTACAATGTTTCGCTTGTCGTTGATACCGGCATAGCGGGCAGCATGGCGGTTGGATCCACAGGCCTTCAGTTCGTATCCCAAAGTGGTCTTGTTCAGAATCACCATAATCACTACGGCCAAAACAGCAGCAATCAGAATACCGCCATTGACCTGGGAGTTGGGAAACAGAAGGTCCAGGCCCAGTTTCGGTGTGGCAACACCGTTGCCCGCCACATAGGTCCAGGCACCGTCCACTTCCGTCAGACCGAAGGTGGTCTTATAGACATAGCCGGTCTTGGTGCCTTCCACAATATTCTTCATGTTGCTGGAGTCAAAGCCCCAGGTAACAATATTTGCTGCCAGCCAGTTGGTCATAATGCAGGCGATAACCTCGTTGATATTCAGGAACGCCTTCAGCAGGCCGGGAATGGCACCCCACAAGGCACCGGCCAGCATACCTCCCAGGAAGGCCAGGGTCCACAGCAGCCAGCCGGGAACCGCCTGAGAAGGAATACCCAGCGCGATCATCAAGGTAGCCATGGTACCCATCAGGTACTGGCCCGGGGCGCCGATGTTAAACAGGCCTGTCTTGTTTGCAATGGCCACGGAAAGACCCGTCAGAATCAGCGGGGTAGCACGGAAAAGCATATTGCCCCAGGAAGTGGAGTTGTAACCCCACGTCAGGACACCCGCTTCCCGTCCGGTGGACAAGATGCCCAGATACAGGATACGGACACCATCCCATATACCACTGAGGGGCATACCCTTTGCGACACCCACAATCACAACGACCACTGCACCCACCGTCAGGCCAATGAGAATGGAAAGCAGAGATGCCAGAACGGCTTTGGTCCCATCCCTGCGGTAGAGATTCAACAAAGTGTTCTTCATGCCCGCTCGCCTCCTTCCGTATTGCGCTTGGCGCCTGCCATATAAAGGCCCAGTTCCTGGACCGTGGTGGTCTTGGGATCCAACTCGCCAACAATCTCGCCTTCGTACATGACGAGAATCCGGTCGCTCAGGTTCATAACCTCATCCAGCTCCAGGCTCACCAGCAGCACGGCCTTGCCGGCATCCCGCTGGGCAACCAACTGGGAGTGGATATACTCGATGGCACCTACGTCCAGACCGCGGGTGGGCTGGACCGCAATCAGCAAAGGATTCTCCCGGTCAATCTCGCGGCCGATGATTGCCTTCTGCTGGTTACCGCCGGACATACTCCGGGCAGTGGTGATGGCACCCTGTCCGCTGCGGACATCATACTGGCCGATGATTCGCTCGGCGTACTCCCGTACCGCAGGTTTTTTGATAAATCCAAACTTCTGGAACATGGGCTCCCGGAACCGCTGCAGAACGATGTTGTTCTCCAGGGTATCGTCCAACACCAGACCATGCTTATGCCGGTCCTCGGGAATGTGGCTGATGCCGGCAGCATTCCGCTTGTGGATGCTGGCCTTGGAAATATCGGTACCCAGCAGAGTCACCTCGCCCTTGGTTGTCTTTTCCAAACCGGTCAGACCATAAACCAGTTCCGTCTGTCCGTTGCCGTCGATGCCTGCAATGCAGACGATTTCACCGGCCCGGACATCAAAAGATACATTGGACACCGCATTTTTCTTGCTGTGTTTGGATGCCACCGTCAGGCCCTTGACAGAAAGAATGGTCTCGCCGGGATGGGCTTCGCCCTTCTGGACCTGCAACTGTACAGGACGGCCCACCATCATATTGGACAGTTCCTGTTTGTTGGTGTTACAGATATCTACGGTACCTACATACTTGCCCTTGCGCAGAACAGTGCAGCGGTCGGCAACCGCCATAATTTCGTTCAGCTTATGGGTGATGAAGAGGATGGACTTGCCCTCTTTTGCAAAGCCACGCATGATCTCCATCAACTCATCAATCTCCTGGGGCGTCAGCACAGCGGTAGGCTCGTCAAAGATCAGGATTTCATTATCCCGGTAGAGCATCTTCAGGATCTCGGTACGCTGCTGCATACCAACGGTGATATCCTCCACGTGTGCATCCAGGTCCACCGCCAGACCGTACTTGGCGATCAAGTGCTCCACCTTTTTACGGGCAGCCTTCTTCTGCAGGAAGCCCATCTTGGTATCTTCGGCGCCCAGAATAATGTTGTCCAGCACGGTAAACACTTCCACCAGCTTGAAGTGCTGGTGCACCATGCCGATGTTCAGGGCGGTAGCATCATTGGGGTTATTGATCTTAACAATCTCACCGTTTTTCTTGATGACGCCCGCCTCCGGCTGATAAAGGCCGAAAAGAACGGACATCAGGGTGGACTTGCCGGCACCGTTTTCACCCAGCAACGCGTGGATCTCACCACGGCGGAGCTGAAGGGTTATATCATCATTTGCAACAATGCCGGGGAATTCTTTTCTGATATTGAGCATTTCAATGACGTAATCATTTTGCATCATGATCTGCCCTCCTTCCCGAGAGTTGATGGGGTTAATACGAGGATATTATAATATGAATAGTGAAGAAAAGCAAGAATAATCCGTCTTTCTTCCGGGTTTTTTAAGTAATTATGCCCGATTTTCGCCGCAAAAAAGAGGAAGGCCGAAGCCTTCCTCTTAATTATGGAGCAAAATTACTTAACAGGGTTGACAGTCACAACGTCGGTGTTGGCGGGGTACTCGACCAGATCGGAGGAGATGGAGATCTTGCCGTCGACGATGTCCTTCAGCATCTGCTCGTAGGCAGCCACGGTCCAGCCCTTCAGGCTCCAGGTGGCGGTGGGCAGGCAGACGGAGTTGTCAGCAGCGCCCAGAGAGGTGGACTTGCCGCCGATCTCGGACCACTTGCCCTCGTAGTGCTTGGTAATGGCCCAAACAGTAGCATCGGCCAGGCCCTTCATGGCAGAGGTGATAACGGTGGGGGAGTCGCCGGACTGGTCGACGTCAACACCGACAACCTTGCCGTCCTCAGCAGCAGCAGCGGCAGCAACGGACTGGAACATGGAACCGCCGCAAGCGAAGATCACTTCGGTGCCGTTCTGGTACCAGTTGGTAGCCATGGTCTGCAGTTCGGGAGAAGCGGAGAAGGAAGCGCCGTACATCCAGGAGTAGTTGACCTCGATAGTCTTGTTCAGTTCCTTGGCAGCAGCCTCAGCGCCCTGCACGAAACCGTAGCCGTAGCGCTGGCAAGCGGGGTTGGTACCGCCGCCGCCGCCCATGAAGCCCAGCTTGGTGTAGCCTTCCTTAACGGTGGCATAACCGGCCAGGTAGCCAGCCTGCTCTTCCTGGAAAGCGATACCGGCAACGTTGTCGAAGCCGATGGGATAGCCGTCGATGAAGACGAAGTTAACATTGGGATAAGCCTCAGCAGCGGCCTTCAGAGCGCCTTCCTGCATAAAGCCGGCGGCCACAACCACCTCAGCGCCGTTCTCGCAAGCCAGCTTCATGGCATCGATACGGTCGTCGTCAGTAGCCTCGTTGCCGTTGGCGGGCTGATAGTACTTGTAGGACTTGCCGTTGGCGGCTGCATACAGCTTCACGCCGTCATAGGTGCCCTGGTTGAAGGACTTATCCTTCAGCTGGCCCACGTCGGTGATGAAGGCAACCTGGTACTTGCCGTCGGCAGAAGTCATTTCGTCAGCGATCTGATCGGGATCGGTAACGTTGCCCTGATTACCCTGCTGGCTGTTGTTGCAACCTGCGAACAGGCCAACCACCATCAGGACAGCCAGGAGAAGTGCAAAAATCTTCTTCATTTCTCATAACCTCCATAGAGTTATAAATATTTTGCTATTTTCATAGCTACGGCTATTGTCGCA